>JAGWUW010000041.1 GCA_028868235.1 Betaproteobacteria bacterium
AACTCTTCGATGGAAACGTCAAATGCAAACTCGGACATGATGAGGGCCTGAAATAGTTAAAGTCGGGCGAATTCTACCGCCAGTCGTGGGTTGGTGGCGGGGCGGAGGGAATAGCTCAGCGTTTCGCCCGCGGTCAGCCATTCGTTCAGCCGGACTGGGAGATCAGTTGTGTCGGGATTGTTGTCAGTACCGGCTACTTCGCCTATCTGGAGGCGAGCCAGCGAGTTTTCAAGTGGAAGTGCTCCGAGAGCCAGCCATTGGCCGGTAGCTGCATCTGTCCAGTGGTCGAGTTGGGCGCATAACACCTGAGTGCAGCGCCCTTGTTCCAGCCATAGATTGGCTAGGACGAGTAGCGTGCTCCAATTCGACGAGATCTCGCTATCCAGCGGCAGGTGCATAGCCGACCGCAGGCCGGGCAGGAAAGGCTGGATCTGTGCTGCGGCAAGCGTCGGCTGGGTGGCAAGGAAGTCGTAGGGCATCGGCTCGGCACCACCGAGACAAACCTCGTTCAGAAGGTTCAATGTTTCCTGACGCGGGCCACTGGTCGATTGCCAGAGCAGGATGGTCGGTTGCCGTCGCTGTTCGTCGCAGAGGCTGGCGCTGGCGCCAAGCAGCGCCAGCTGGGTCAGTGGGGCTGCCCGGCGCAAGGGTTTGCCTACTGCCGCCCGAATTTCGGCGGCGAGCGCTTCGGGTGCAAATTTCTGGGTCACGAGAGCGTTGAGGAAAGCCATCAGTTACGCTCCACGAGCAGGCTGGCCAGTCCGCCACCGAAGCCGATCAGGTTGAGCAGGGCGAAGCGGACACTGGCATGACGACGAACCGTGACGGGAGCCAAACCGATTTCGGAATCCATCTCGCCGTAATTGCCAGTGGCTGGAATTTGCCCAGCGTCGAGGCTGCCAAGCAGGGCGGCCAATTCAGTGATGCCACTGGCTCCGAGTGTGTGGCCAAGCGCAGGCTTCAAGGATATCAATGGCGGCATGATTTCGCCGAATACCTGGCGCAGGGCGTTGGCCTCGGCGAGATCGCTACCCGGCGAACCGGCTGCCTGCAGCTTGATGAGATCGATGGCTGAGGGGGCAATCCCGGCAGCACGTAGGCAATCGTGGATTACTTCCGCTATGGGCCCGCCTTGCGGGTCGGGACCCGTAGTCGAGTAGGCATCCAGACCGGTAGCCAATCCAGCGATTTTCCACGGTCCGGGCGTGGCGGATAGCTTGATAGCGGCGACGGCCTCGCCCAGTACCAAACCGTCACGGCGGGTATCGAGCGGGCGGCAAACTGTGGGGGAGAGCAGTTCCATCGTGCCAAAGCCGGCCAGGGTGCTGTTGTTGACGAGTTCTATGCCGACGATGATGGCGTCGTCGATCAGTCCGGCGGTGATTAGCGTGCTGGCCGCGTCGATGGCCGAAAAGCCGGAGATGCAGGCGTTCGAGAAACTGGTACGCGATCCGGTGAGAGTCATCCAGTCGGCGATCTGCTGGCTGAACGAGGCGCTACCGATGGGCATGCAGAACGGTACGCCACGCTGTTCGAAGAGGCCGATCTGGAAGGATGATGACGCGACGAACAGTGGTGTGGCCGGGGCGTACGATCCCAGTTGGGCGCTGACGTGGCGTACCGCGTGTTCGGCACGACGGTACCAGTCGGGTTCATCCAGCGGCAGGGGATAATAGGGAAAGCACCGCTCGCCCAAGGCGTGCCGGCCGGCGCTGTACTCGCCCGCCCACAGTCCGTCGCGAACGGCGGCAGGTGAGTCGCCCCGGGCACAGAGCAGGCCGCTGGAGACGATATGAACGGGGCGCAACATGCCCGTATTCAACCTCGGCTGGCCAGCCAGGTTTCCAGGTGCTCGGCCAGGTTTGCGACGCTAGCCAAGATGCGCCGGGTTTCCTTGCTGTCCGGCAGACGCAGGCCGTATTGCTTCTTGATCGCCATCGACACCTGCAGGGCATCAAGGGAATCAAGTTGCAGTGGGGCTTCCGGCCCGAACAGCACTTCGTCGTCGGTGATGCTGGCGGGGGCGCAATCCTTGTCGCAGGCTTCGACGATCAGAGCTTTTAGGGCAAGGCGGAGGTCGGCACTCATGCGGATTGACGGTGGTTGAGCCAGATGGCGGCGGCCAGCGTGGCGGCCGCGAAGGCGAGCAATGGAAGAAGGGATGGCAGGATGGCGACGAAACCACCGTGGCGCAGCATGACCGTGTGAAAACCTTGCAGCCCCCAGGCCATGGGCGAAAACTCGGCCAGCGTCTGCATGGCGGCCGGCATCATGAACTTGGGCACCATGATGCCGCCGACAGCGCCCATCAGGATATTGCCGACTCCGCCGATGATGGTGGCCTGCTGGGTCGTCTTGGCCAGGCTGGCGACGAGCAGGGCGCAGGCGACGGCGGCTAGGCTGACGGCGGCGGCAACCAGCCACCAGTGCAGCAGGCCAATACCCTGTGGCATGACCAGCGCTTCGCCGCCAAAGATCGGCACGATGAACATGCCGACGCCGACCATGAGCACGGCCTGGATCTGGTTAACGATGAAGAAGGGCAGTAGCTTGCCCAACAACACCATACGGAAAGGCAGGCCCAGGGAAGCGAGGCGCTGCAGTGTTCCCTGCTGGCGCTCGACGATCAGAATGGCGGAAATCGGGATGACCACGAAGAACATGGCGAAGACCAGCCAGGCCGGCACATTCTGCTGCACGGATGACGGTGGGCGGATGCTGCGGTCGTTCTGCACGGCGATGCTGACGATCTCGTCTGGCCAGTCGCGGTCCGGCGCGTTGGCGGAAACCGGCAAGCCGAACAGCTTGCCAGCCTTGCGTGTCAGTTCATCGGCCCGCAGGGTACCGAGCGCGGCGCTGGTCTGGGTGCGGAAGGCCAGTTGCAGGGCAGGGTTCAGGGTCGGATCGACGAACAGGCTAAGCGGCTCGGTCGGCTGTCCGTCGACGCCAGCCGGGGTGAGCAGGCGTTCGCCGAAGCCCTTGGGAAGCACCAAAACCAGGGCGTAGCGGCCATCGCGGATGGCTTGCCGGGCAGCCTCGGGATTGTCGACATTGGCCACGTGCCGGAAACTGCCGGCCTTGTTCAGGCGCCGGATCAGGGATTCCGAATGCGGACTGCCGTCGAGATCGACGATGGCGTAGCCGACGTCGATGGCCGCGCCAGGCATGAAGGCATCGTGCAACGCCATGGTCATGACCAGGATGAAAATCACCGGCATCAGGAACAGGGCGGCCAGGCCGTGCCGGTCGCGGAGCAGGGCTAGGGTTTCCTTCTGCCACAGCGCAGTTAGCCGGCTCATGGTTCAGTCCCGCAACGAGCGCTTGGTCAGGCGCATGAAGAGGTGTTCGAGGTTTTCGCGGCCGACCTTGAGTTGCTGGACTGCACAACCGGCCCCCGCCAGGTCGTCGAGCAGACGGGGCAAGGCGGCGGCAGAAGCCAGCTTGAGGCGATACTTCATCGCCCCTTCGACAATGGTTTCGTGGCGGGTTATTAAGTTAGGTGGCAGCTCGGCGTTTAACTCCAGCTCGACCACTGACTCGTCGCAACGCAGAAGCGCGTCGAGCGGTCCTTCGGCTAAAACTTTGCCGTGATCGACGATGGCGACGCGCTGGCAGATGGCCTCTACCTCTTCCATATAGTGGCTGGTGTAGATGACGGTGGTTCCGTTCGCCGGTAGACCGGCGACCGAGTCGAGCAGGAAGTGGCGCGATTGCGGGTCGACGCCGACGGTCGGTTCGTCGAGGAGCAGAAGCTTTGGTCGGCCGAGCAGGCCGATGGCCAGGTTCAGGCGCCGGCGCAGGCCACCGGATAGTTGCTCGGCCGATTTGCCGACGACTTGTTCAAGACGGGCGAAGGCGATGGCTGCCTCGATTTGGCTTCTCAGCTCGGTCTTTTGCAGCCCGAGCACGCCGCCGAAGAAGTGTAGGTTTTCGGCGACGGTGAGCATTGGGTAGAAAGCGTAATCCTGCGGCACCAGGGCGATGGCCCGTGGGTCGGCGCTCCGGGCTTCCGCCAAAGGGATTCCGTTGAGCGTGATCTGCCCGCTGGTGGCTGATTGCAGGCCGGCCAGGATGGAAATCAGCGTCGTCTTGCCTGCGCCGTTCGGGCCGAGCAGGCCATAGACGCTGCCGGTCGGGATATCCAGGGCGACGCCGTCGAGCGCGGCTGTTGCGGCACCGCGGTAACGAAATGAAACGCCATCGATATGCAGCATCAGGCGGCGCGACGCAAGTCGCGGAAAAAGCAGTGTTCTCGGTCGGCAACGGCGCGCAGCTTGGCGGCCAGTTTCGGCGGTTGCAGCGGGTCACGGTCGCGGATCATACGCGCCGTGGCCAGGGCGAATTCCCGCCATTCGTCACCGATATCAATGAGCTGCTCGGCCAGTTCACCCAGTGCCGGACGATTGAGCAGGTCGGCCGCTTCCTGCAGGAAACTGGCGTAGATGAAGCGGAAACCACCGCCTCCAGTGCCGATTTCCTCCTGCATGCGTACCACTTGGCCGATAAACATTTTGCTGTGGGCGGCGCCGCTGCCGGCATCCAGTTTCTCGATGGCCCTGGCCAGCCAGCGGATTCCGCGCACGCCGATGATGGGCAGCGGAGCGTCGAGCATGATGCGCGTTGTCTTCTGGATGGCGGCCGGCAGAACCTTGTGCCAGTCGGGAGTTTGCGGCGTGCCCAGCGGGTAGTAGAGCAGGCCCTTGGGGGCGAGCGCCCCCTTGGCGAAACGGGCGCGTTGCAGATCGGCCGCCGGGCAGCTGACGGTTGTTTCGGCTACCGGGTCGGACAGCAGGTAGTCGCCGGACGCTTCGCGGCCGAAAGCCAGCACGTTGTGGGCATTGAAGTGAAAGCGCAGGTCTTCCGGCAGGTAGGGGAGCCAGAAAACCGAAGTCTGCAGGCCGACCAGCTTGCCTTGATCCAGTAGCTCGTTCAGGCGAGCGATGCCGGCAGCCTGGCTGCCGAAAGTCTCAAAGCGCATCTTTAGGCCCAAGGGCTTCTGCAGGCCCTTGATAATGGCCTTTGGCGGCATCCGATAAGCGACCAGCGGTAGGCCGTTGATCTTGATGATGGGCAGGTAGGCGAAGGATAGGGCTGACGACAGACCGAAAGTCATCGGCTCAGAGAGCGGCAGGCCGTGGTGGCGCAACATCGCCGACATGACGCCGCTCTCGCAGTGGGAAGCCTGACTGTGCTGGAAATCCATCAGTCGGCCTTTTTCAGTTGTTCGACGCTGATGCCCATGGCGTCGGCATAGGTGGTCAGCAGCGAAGTGGACAGTCCGGTGAAGATGGGCGGCCGAAAATGGCGGCGGATGCGCCATTGCCATATACCGCTGGCCTGCGCCAGCAAGGGCACGTCCATGCGCACACGGTACATGTGGTATTCGAGCGGCGAGGTCTGGCCGGCGAGTACCCGCTGGCGGGCATCTTCGGTCAGACGTAGCAGGTCGTCAACGGCCTGCTTGGTGACAATTTCCTCGACTTCCCAGCCGGCCGACTGGACGATATGTAGCTTGCCGTCGGAGCCACGGGCATACATTGCCTTGCGATGGCCGCCCAGCGTGCTGTTACCTTCCTGTGGGACTTCGCTATCCAGCATGGTCGACTGCCGTCAGGTGCATCAGCGAACCGGTGAAGCGGCCGCTTTCCGGAACGAAGCAGAGTAGGGTATCGCCGGTATTCAGGCGGTTGCTGTGGAACAACTCGTCGAGCATGATGAATATCGACGCAGAACCCGTATTGCCCTTGGTCTTCAGATTGGTGAACCATTTTTCTTGCGGTAGCGCAAAGCCCGCTTCGGCCATGAAATTGGCGAGCGGTTGGCGGAAGTATTCGGAAGACATGTGCGGAAGAAACCAGTCGATGTCCTCGGCGGTGAGGCCACGCTCGGCACGTGCCTTGGCCAGCGGTTTGCCGAAGGTTTGCAGGACGATGGCCTCGTTGAGCAGTCGGACGTCCTGCTTGACAGCGAAGATGGAGCGTTCCCCCCATTGGCTGATGGCATATTCTTGCCAGCCCTTGAAGCTGCCGTCATTTTCCTTGTCGCCGCCGGCATACATACAGACCGGCATGCTGCCGGCTTGCGACTGGATATCGATCCAGTCGATGCGCAGAGACAGACCGTTCGCGCGGGGCCTATCCTGCACCATGAAGGCGCCGGCGCCATCGGACAGCATCCAGCGCAGAAAATCCTTCTCGAAAGCTATTTCCGGATTTTCTTCCAGTTCGCTGACGCGATGTTCGGATTCTGGTTGGTAGTGACGGGCGAGCAGGCCGCCGGATGCGCGTTCCGAACCGCTGGCCAGCGCCTTCCTCACCTGGCCGCTCAAAACCGCCATGTAGGCATACTTCAGCGCAACGATCCCGGCTGCGCAAATGCCGGCAGTGGACACGACCTCGCAGGGGGGGATACCTAGTTCTGCGTGCACCATGACCGCATGGCCAGGCATCAGCTGATCGGGACAGGAGGTGCCACAGGCCAGTATGTCCAGTTCGGCAAGGTCAAGACCGCGAATTGCTTCGGCGGTAAGCTGGGCATTGGAATGCGTGAATTCGCCGCTTGCCGGATCGATGGCGTAGTGGCGTGTCCGGATACCGTTGTTGCGCAGCACGATGCGCCGTGCACGCGACGGCTTGCCGCCGATCATGCCGAGCACCTGTTCGATATCGTCGTTGCCTACTGGCGCGTTGGGCAGAAAAGAAGATGTGTCGGTGATGTAAGCACTACCGCGACTGGTCATATTTTTCTAGATTGAATTCCTGGGACCCGCTCGGCAGCTCCAGCTGAGCGCGCAGCCCCTCCAGGCGCGATTTCAGCAGCGGGGAAAATAGCCATTGTAACAATAGGCTTGTGGGAACGACCGTCAAAACCATCACAATTAGATAAACGGAGAACAGTAATAATGCTGGGCGGCGCTGCCAGCTGCCACGTTTACCGCAGGCACGGATCAGGCGCGACCAGATCGCGAATGCCCGTCGGCCAGCGCCTTCGCTGATCGCTAGGCGGGGATTGACGCTAACGGCACGCAATCCGGTAAGCATCGGCTGGTTAGATTTTTCGGCGTTTCGTTCCAGGGCGTCGGCCAGGGCACAGCCGAAACGGCTGGCTCCCTTTATTTCCTCCGGTGCAACGCCGGCCGGTGGCATGCCGAGAAAACGGTCGCGCTTCCCGGTCAGGACCCAGCGCGGGGTCGTGATGAAAGTGGCCAGCGGATGGCCGCGATCAGTAAAGGCTAGGTGGTCGCGTAGCTCGCCGCCAGCCTCGGCAATCAGACGCCGCATTGCTTCCTGAGCCGATAGCCACATGTTACGACAGGCGACCAAGGTGACGACTGGCTTGCCATGGAGCAGTTGTTTGCCGGACTCGCTTTGCAGGAAGGCGGTCATTGGGAGGGCTGGCGATAGGTACCAGACTTGGTAGCAGAGAATGACCAGATCAAAATCGGTTTCAGCGGCGATGGTCAGTGGTTTGAGCGGTGGTGCATCGAGTTGCACGCATTCGGGCATGGCGTCGACGAAATCAACAATCGGCCACGGGAACGGGTAGGGCGTGGCAGGAAGCAGGGTTTCCAGATGCACCAGATGGCCGGCTTTGCGCAACGGGCCGATGACTTGGGTGGCAATATCGGAAAGCTGGCCGGTTTGCGAATAACTGACGACGAGAACGTGCTTCAAGTGGGTTTCTGGCGGAGGATTCAGAGCGAATTCTAGCAAAGGGGATTGGGGTGATGTCGGTCGATTCTTATTCGATACGAATGCTGTGTGGTATCGACGCGCTTGGGGATTTTGGTGCTTATCGGCTATCATTCTGCTTTCCCGCAGCCTGTCTTTCCATGACCAAATACGTTTTCGTTACAGGTGGTGTCGTGTCCTCTCTGGGCAAAGGCATTGCCGCCGCGTCGCTCGGGGCCATTCTGGAATCCCGCGGCATCAAAGTTACCCATCTTAAGCTTGATCCCTACATCAACGTCGATCCCGGCACGATGAGTCCTTTCCAGCATGGAGAGGTTTTTGTGACCGAAGACGGTGCCGAAACCGACCTTGACCTTGGCCACTACGAGCGCTTTACGAGCGCCAAGATGACCAAGCGCAACAACTTCACGACCGGCCAGGTCTACGACACCGTGCTCAAGAAAGAGCGTCGCGGAGAGTACCTCGGTAAGACCGTGCAGGTCATTCCGCACATCACCGACGAAATCAAGGGCAAGGTCAAGGCTGGCGCTGAAGGTGCCGACGTGGCCATCGTCGAAGTCGGCGGAACGGTCGGCGACATTGAGTCTCTGCCTTTCCTGGAAGCTATCCGCCAGATGGGTATCGAAGAGGGCCGCAACAACGTCTGCTACATGCATCTGACGCTGTTGCCGTATATCCCCACCGCAGGCGAACTGAAGACCAAGCCGACCCAGCACTCCGTCAAGGAATTGCGCGAAATCGGTATCCAGCCGGACATTCTGCTCTGCCGCGCCGACCGCTCCATCCCCGTCGAGGAGCGTCGCAAGATAGCGCTGTTCTGTAACGTCATGCCGGAAGCTGTCATCGAGTGTCTGGACGCCGATTCCATCTACAAGATTCCTGGGATGCTGCACGAGCAAATGCTCGACGAGATCGTTTGCCACAAGCTGAACATCCTAGCCAAGGCAGCTGACCTGTCCGTATGGGAAAAACTAATCGATGCCATGGAGCATCCGCAGGCGCAGGTAAAGATCGCCTTTGTCGGCAAGTACGTCGATCTGACCGAGTCGTACAAGTCGCTGATTGAGGCAATCAAGCATGCCGGCATTCACACGCGCTGCAAGGTCGATATCGAATATATCGACTCCGAAAATATCGAAAAGGAAGGCACCGGCATCCTGAAAAGCATGGATGCCATTCTGGTGCCGGGCGGTTTCGGTCGCCGTGGCACGGAAGGTAAGATCGAGGCCATCCGCTACGCTCGCGAAAACAAGGTGCCCTACCTTGGCATCTGTCTCGGCATGCAGATGGCTGTTGTTGAGTTCGCCCGCAATGTGGCTGGCCTGAAGGATGCTCATTCCACCGAGTTTGTTTCGGATACGCCGTACCCGGTTATCGGTCTGATTACCGAATGGCTGGACGCTTCCGGTAAGGTCGAGAAGCGCGGTGAGGATTCGGATCTCGGCGGCACCATGCGTCTCGGTGCCCAGGTGTGCAAACTGAAGGAGGGCAGCAAGGCGCGCGATATCTATGGTGCGGCTGAAATTACCGAGCGTCATCGTCATCGCTACGAAGTGAATAACACGCTGCTTGCCAAGCTAGAAGAAAAGGGGCTGATCGTCGCGGGCCGTGCCCCGGGAACCGATCTGTGCGAGATGGTCGAACTGTCGGCTGACATTCATCCATGGTTCGTCGCCTGTCAGTTCCACCCGGAATTCACCTCCAACCCGCGTCAGGGTCACCCACTGTTTACGTCCTACGTGAAAGCGGCGCTGGCCAACAAACAGGGTAAAAAATAATGAAACTTTGCGGTTTCGAGGCTGGTCTTGACCAGCCTTTTTTCCTGATTGCCGGGCCTTGCACCGCTGAATCCGAGCAACTGTGCCTGGATGTGGCCGGGTACATGAAGGAAGTCTGCGGGCGTCTCGGGATTCCGTACATTTTCAAGGCGTCGTATGACAAGGCCAATCGCAGTTCCGGTACGTCGGTGCGCGGGCTGGGCCTCGACGAAGGCCTGCGCATCTTTTCCGAAGTTCAGCGCCAGATTGGCGTGCCGGTCCTGACTGACGTCCATGACATCGACCAGATCGCTCCCGTGGCGGCCGTCGTCGACGTGCTGCAGACTCCGGCATTCCTGTGCAGGCAGACTGACTTCATCCACGCTGTGGCCTCCTGCGGAAAGCCGGTCAATATCAAGAAGGGCCAGTTCCTGGCGCCGGGCGACATGAAGAATGTCGTCGCCAAGGCGCGCGAGGTGAACAATGGTGCCGACAACATCCTAGTCTGCGAGCGCGGCGCATCGTTCGGGTACAACAACCTTGTTTCCGACATGCGCAGCCTGGCCATCATGCGTGAAACCGGTTGTCCGGTGGTGTTTGATGCCACGCACAGCGTGCAGTTGCCAGGCGGGCAGGGAACATCCTCCGGTGGGCAGCGCGAATTCGTGCCGGTGCTGGCGCGGGCTGCAGTCGCAGTTGGTATTTCCGGCCTGTTCATGGAAACCCATCCCTGTCCGGAAAAGGCTTGGTCTGACGGTCCGAATAGCTGGCCACTAGATCGCATGGAGAGCCTACTCGCTACCCTAGTAGCGCTCGACAAGGCGGTGAAGTCAGCCGGGTTCGAGGAGCTGAAGTAATGGCGGCCAAGGGCTATGTCGTTGCTGAGGTGAAGGTGCATGACGCCGACGCCATTGCTCGATATCGGCTTTTGTCGCAGGCAGCCGTCGAGCAATACGGTGGTCGTTTCCTTATCAGGGGAGGCGCTTCTCAGATTCTCGAAGGCAAATGGTCACCGCCTGAGCGGATGATTGTCGTCGAGTTCGAGTCGGTGGCGCAGGCTAAGCGCTTCTACGATTCGGCCGAGTACCAGGCGGCCCGCAAGGTCCGCGAACATATTGCCGAAATGAACATGCTGGTCATTTCCGGTGTTGATAATCAAGTTTAATTTGTTATCTCAACCTTCTGAAAATAAGGAAGAAATATGAGTTCTATCGTTGATGTTGTTGCCCGCGAGATTCTGGATTCCCGTGGCAATCCCACTGTCGAAGCCGACGTTCTGCTCGAGTCCGGCGTGATGGGCCGTGCTGCCGTTCCGTCCGGTGCTTCTACTGGCACCCGCGAAGCCATCGAACTGCGAGACGGCGATGCCGGCCGCTACCTCGGCAAGGGCGTGATGCAGGCCGTCGAGAACATCAACACCGAGATCTCCGAAGCCATCATCGGCCTAGACGCTCAGGAACAGGCTTTCATCGACCAGACCATGATCGACCTCGATGGCACCGACAACAAGTCGCGCCTCGGCGCAAATGCCATCCTGGCCGTTTCCATGGCAGTAGCCAAGGCCGCTGCCGAAGAATCTGGCCTGCCGCTCTATCGTTACTTCGGTGGCATGAGCCCGATGCAGATGCCTGTGCCGATGATGAACATCATTAACGGCGGTGAGCATGCCAACAACAGCCTGGATATTCAGGAATTCATGGTCATGCCGGTTGGTGCCGCCAATATTCGCGAAGCTATCCGTTGCGGCGCCGAAATCTTCCATGCACTGAAGAAGCTGCTGAACAAGAAGGGCCACTCGACTGCCGTTGGTGACGAAGGCGGCTTCGCCCCGAACCTGGGTAGCCATGCCGAAGCCCTACAGATCATCATGGAAGCCATTGAGATGGCTGGTTACGTTCCGGGCCAGGATGTCCTGCTCGCTCTGGACTGCGCCGCTTCTGAGTTCTACAAGGATGGCAAGTACAAGCTAGCTGGCGAAGGCCTGGAGCTGACCTCGGCCCAGTTTGTCGATTATCTGGCCAACTTGGCTGACCAATTCCCGATCGTCTCCATCGAAGATGGCATGTCCGAAGCCGACTGGGACGGCTGGAAACTGCTCACCGATCGCCTGGGCGACAAGGTGCAGATCGTCGGCGACGACGTCTTCGTCACCAACACCAAGATATTCAAGGAAGGTATCAAGAAGGGCATTGGCAATTCGATCCTGATCAAGATCAACCAGATCGGCACCCTGTCCGAAACCTTCGCTGCCGTCGAAATGGCCAAGCGCGCAGGCTACACCGCCGTGATCTCGCATCGCTCCGGTGAAACCGAAGACAGCACCATCGCCGACATTGCCGTCGGCCTCAACGCCGGTCAAATCAAGACCGGCTCCTTGTCGCGCTCCGATCGTATCGCCAAGTACAACCAGCTGATCCGCATCGAGGAAGATCTGGGCGATACCGCTTCCTACCCTGGTCGCGAAACCTTCTACAACCTGCG
>JAGWUW010000449.1 GCA_028868235.1 Betaproteobacteria bacterium
CATCGGCGAACTTAGCGCCACCCTGCTGGTCGCCGAGGTATTCCAGCGACAATATCACAGCCGACGTCATCTCGCTTCGTACCTAGGCCTGGCGCCCACCCCTTACGCTAGCGGCGAAGTTCAGCGTGACCAAGGCATCAGCAAAGCGGGCAACAAGCCAGCGCGGACGCTACTTGTCGAGATCGCATGGGCCTGGATGCGCCATCAGCCCACAAGTGAGCTCGCCTCATGGTACCGTGCCCGCTTCGCCGGGAATGGGATGCGAAGCCGCAAGGTTGGCATCGTGGCGATGGCCAGGAAGCTCGCCATCGCCTTGTGGCATTTTGTTGAACACGGAGTGATTCCGGCAGGGGCAGTCGTGAACGCCCGCTGAGGTCTAAGAGCTTTGGCGGCATGGCAGCCGTCGAAGGCGTGGGTATCGACCGTGCGTAGGTATGGCGCCAAGAGCGCCGAGTTGTAGTTAGGTCGCCCCTCGCAGCATCCCTAAGGTCGTGAATGAGATTATGGTCAGGGGTCCAGTCCCCAACCGGATACAAGTAGATGTGCCCAGGTGGGTGCATGGAGCCCGACAGGCGATGCTCAAGCCGATGCTGGAAACAGCAAGGAGATGACTATGAACACACCGCTTGACGCGGGAACCCAACATACAAATATCTGCGCCACTCCTCCAACTTTTCGCGGGCATCTGCAAGCGTCAGGAACCAGTGGGTGTTCAGACACTCCGCCCGGAAGCGACCGTTGAACGCTTCGATGTAGGCGTTATCGGTGGGCTTGCCCGGCCGGCTGAAGTCCAGCGTGACGTCGATCGCGTAGGCCCATAGGTCCAGGTCCCGGCTGATGAACTCGGAGCCCTGGTCGACCCGGATCGTCCTTGGATAGCCAACCACGGCGCAGGTCGCCTCGAGGGTCTGCACGACATCCTCCCCGCGGTAGCTGAAGCGTGGATCGAGCACCGGCGAGAACCGGGAGAACGTATCCACGACGGTCAGAACGCGGATCTTCCGACCCGTTGCCAGCTGGTCATGGACGAAGTCCATGGCCCAAACATCATTCACGCGGGAGGCCGCGCAGCGGTCTTCCCTCAACTTCGCCTTCACTCTGCGCTTGGGCGTCTTGTTGCGGAGCTGCAGGCCCAACTCGTTGTAAATCCTGTGGGTTCGCTTCATGTTGATCTCCCAGCCTTCACGGCGGAGAAGAACGTGGACGCGGCGATAGCCATAGCGGACACGCGTCTCGCAGATCTCACGGATGCGGGCTTCAATGCCGGCCTGCTCGCGGCGGCGGGATTTGTAGTGGTAGGTTGAGGTGTCCATCTCCAGAACCCGGCAGGCCCGACGGATCGACACGCCCCAGTCACTGCGAAACCCGTTCACCAGCTCGCGTTTGCGAGCAGGCCTCACAACTTTCGGCGGATGACATCCTGCAGCATCTCCTTGTCGAGCGACAGGTCCGCCACGAGCTTGCGCAGCTTCGAATTCTCGTCCTCGAGCTGCTTCAAGCGGCGCATGTCCGGCGGCAGCATGCCGTCGTACTTCTTCTTCCAGTTGAAGTAGGTCGCCTGGCTGATCCCCGCCTTGCGGCAGATGTCCGCGACGGGAACGCCATCCGCGCCCTGCTTCAGAATGAACGCCTTCTGGGCGTCAGAAAACCTCGATGCCTTCATGGTCCTTCGCTCCTCCCAGCCAAGGGAGATTACGGCGAAAAACTCTAACTCCAAGCGATCCAGTTTTCCGGGATCAGATCACAACCGCCGAGGCTCTAATCAAAGCTGGATGAAAGTCCCGTGGCAGGTCAACACGACTGATTATGATGGGGCAGTTTTGCGACCGGACGCCCTATCTGGATAGCCTTTTGGCTGATTGCTTTCATTGCTGTGGTGTCGTTCGAGAGCCTTAATCGGGCGCTTTGGCAGTCATCCGAACATTCTGCGACCGGATGAGTACCGCACTGATTTTGTTTCTCAGTATGATCGGCAGAAAGCATTCTACATGACGGCCATTCGTTGTTGTCTGGCTTTGATGCTCGTCCTTTGCCCGAGTATGGCATTGGCTGAGACAGGGGGCGATGCAAATGCAGCCGCGCCTGGGCCAGCGTGGACCTTTTCGGGCGAATACACGGCCGACATCCTCAGCGACGTTGAAGGTGGCGATCGGCGTGGCATTCGCTATCTCGACAAGACCTCTGCCTCCGTGGCGTTCGATGGCGATGCTGTTGGCCTAAATGGTTTCAGCGCGATGCTTAGTGCCAATTATACGAACGGAACGACATTCAGCACCAATCTGGTGGGGGATGCCCACGGCGTTTCTAGGGCGTAAACTCATAAATCGCCTTGAGGTTTGGCGGCTGGCGTGA
>JAGWUW010000450.1 GCA_028868235.1 Betaproteobacteria bacterium
CTACGGCCAGCCATGGCGCCGGAGGCAATCATGCACTAACAAACAACACGGACCACTCGGTGGGGGCCGGTCACAATCCGCTGGTGCAGTTCGCGGTAGGTTTGACGACGGAAGCCAGGCACATCAATCAGCGCCGTTCGCTCGGGATTGAAATTGGCGTGGCTTGCAATCCAGTCGGTCGACAGGATCGGCCGAGCGGCTGCGTTCATCGGATCAATGGAGGGTGACATCATCCTTGTATCTCCATCTCGAGGCAAGCGGGGACGCGCGATCTCTCCCGGCCTGACGCGGCCAAGTCTCAGGCCGCTGACGAACGCATGCAGGGCGTGTCAGCAACGCGCTGCATTTTCCCAACAACAGAATGTGAGCCGAAATATCTGGCTCGTCATTGCCAGCATGCAGAGGTCCGCCCTGCCCCCGGCCAAATCGGATTGTCGCCAGGGCGTGCGAACAGAATGAATCCGTTCGCACGCCCCAGCCCATTCGAACTTAGAAGTTGAATGTACCCGAGACCCCATAGGTCCGCGGCTGGGCAACGTTGCACCGCACCCCGGTGCTGCCCGGGAACACCCCGTTACGCAGGCCGAAGGCCGCATCCAGCACCTGATAGAACTGCGAGTTGCAATAACCGTGGTTCGTCAGGTTGTTGCCGAACACCGCAAGATTCCAGCGATCATCCGGACCGGTGATCTGGAACCGCGCGCCGAGCAGCGTATAGCCATCCTGCACGGTCTGCGGGTTGTTGTCGGTCACGCCGCCGTTGTTCACATCGGAAACCAGCGCGAGGTTGCCGTTCAAGGACCACCGCATGCCCGAATTGCCGATATCGCCCGACCACGTCGCACCAAAGCTGCCAGTGAACGCCGGCGCAAAGTTGCTGCGCGTCCCGGCCAGATTCTGCACCCCGCCAATGCCCGGCAATCCCGCACCGCCAGGATAGGAGGTGAACTTGGAGTCAAGATAGGACAGCGAAGCATTGACCACGAAGTCCCTGACCGGTGCAATTCGGGTGTCGAATTCGAAGCCCTGGTGGCGCAGATTGCCAGCGTTGCGGACAACGAAGCTGACACCGTCAAAGCTGCGATCCTGGAAGCCGGCAATGTCCATCCGATAGAACGTCAGGTTGGCCTGGAGCGCCCGGTCGAGCCAGGTGCTCTTGACACCCAGTTCGTAGTTCTTGACCGTTTCACGCCCGAACAGGCGCAGCTGATTGAGCGCAACCGCACCGGCGCCGGAATTGAACCCGCCCGATTTGTATCCGGTCGAAAAACTGCTGAACAGCATGATGTCGTCGGTCGGCTTGTAATTCAGTGCGGCGCGCCAGGTGAACCGATCATCCTTGAGCGCGAGCGCAACGTTTTCCGGGGCGCGCAAGCCGGCCGCGAACGGGTTGGCACGCAGCTGAACATAGGTGCCATTCTTGTCTTCCTTGGTCCAGCGACCGCCCAGCGTAAGGGTCAGCGGATCCGCCAGCTTGAAGTTGGCCTGACCATAGACGGCGAAGCTCTTGACGCTTTGGGCGAACTGCTGGTCGGTTGCGTTTACCCCGCCGCCGCTGGCCAACAGGCCGTTACACGCCGGACGTGATGCCGCGGGAACCAGGGCGTTACAGAACTGGCTGCCCATTTGCAGCTGCTCGGTAATGTTGAAGTCTTCCTTGAAGTAATAGACCCCGGCAACGAAATCCATCTTGCCGCCAAGCAGTTCGTCCTTAGGCGAAATCAGCTGCAATTCGTGATTGTGGCTCTTCGAAAGATAGCCGCCCACACGCGAAGCCAGCGGCACCGTCGTGAAGATCACGTCACCGTCCAGCTGGCTGCTGTCCCAATGGCGATAGCTGTTGATCAGCCGCAGCGCGAAGCTGCCGACATTCAGCGTTGCGTCGCTGGAGATGCCCCAGTTCTTGTCCTTGTAGTTCGCCGTGACCAGCTGGCTGACATTGCGATCATACAGATTGGTGTCGATGGTCGCGCCGGACAGGGTCTTCTGAAGCGCAAGGAAGTTGGTCATCTGCGTGGCCGAAACCGAGTTGGTCTTGAACTCGCTGGGCACAAATCCATCGCCGTTGCTCTTGGCATAGTCCGCCCGCAACAGCCAGGTCAGATCACCGAACTTGGCCTTGAGCGATACCCGACCGGCATAGTCATCGGACCCGCCATAGGTCTTGCCATCAAGGTTGTTGTGCCAATAGCCGTTGAACCACGAGCCCATGCCGGCGACGCGAACCGCAATGTTCTCGTTTACCGGCAGGTTGACGTGGCCGCGCAGCACGTAGCGTTCGGCATTGCCTGCCTCGGCCGAAATCTGCCCCGAAAATTCATCCTTCGGCTGTGCAGTGCGGAAGG
>JAGWUW010000042.1 GCA_028868235.1 Betaproteobacteria bacterium
CAGGTCGAAGATGAACTCCGAGAGCTCCTCGTAACGCGCAAAGGGGTCGGGATGAACTGCCTTGCGGATAGCATCGTCCACCCAGGCGGGGATTTCTCGCTCCTCGTTGAGCACACTTTGGTAGGCCAGCTTCTTCTGAGCTGCCTTGGTGCGGGATTTCGGTACCTGGGTACCATAAGGAAAACCACCCGAGAGCATTTGGTAGGCGATGACGCCGAGTGAATAAAGATCGGAGCACGGACTGCCCTGCTCGCCCAGAAAATATTCGGGAGCCGCATAGAGGGCCGCCCCAAGCAGGTTGATCTGGCCGATCGGCGTATCGACCTCCTCCAATCCGGCGACCCGAGTGGCACCGAAGTCGATGATCTTCACCGTTCCCGTGGCATCGATCATGATGTTATCCGGTTTCAGATCCTGATGGATCATCTCCAGCCGATGGAAAGCCTGCAGCCCCTTGGCGATCTGCTCGACCAAGCTGCGTACGGTAGCGAGGTCCGGCTTCGGGTTGTCGATCATCCACTGCGTCAGCGTCTGTCCCTCGACGTATTCCGTCACGACATAGATGCTGCGCCGCTGGCGGCTTTGCGAGCAAGGCTTGAGAACGTACGCGCTGTTGATGCGGCGCGCGATCCATTCCTCCAGCAGAAAGCGCTCCAGCGCAGCCGGACTGGCCTGCATGTCGATGGAGGGGGTCTTGATCACCACCCTCTCGCGGGTTTCGCCGTCCACAGCGAGGTAAATATGGCTGCGGGCGCTGCCCTTGATCTCGCGAACGATCTGGTAGCCCTCAAATTCGCTACGCGCGTCGAGCGGTGGCGGACAGGGCAGATCAGATACCTGGCGATAAAGCTCATTGGCCTCCGGGTCGGGCAGTTCATCGATACGGACAATCTGCACTGTCAGGTTGTCGCTGCTCCCCTGCTGCAATGCCCCTTCGGCGATGAGCCTGGCGGCCTGATCAAGATCGGGCGTAGCGGCAATTACTGTCTGAATGGACGCAGTATCGGCATATTCGTGGACACCATCGGTGGTCAGCAGAAACAGGTCGCCGACGGCCACTTGCAGCGACAGGTAGTCGATGTCCACCTTGCGATCCATGCCCAGTGCCCGGGCCAGGTAACTTTGCCCGGACGAAACCCAGACCCTGTGTTCCTCAGTCAACGGGATCAATTCTTCGGCACGCAGGCGGTAGATGCGGGCATCGCCAATATGGAATAGGTGGGCCGTCGTGGATTTGATGACGATGCCGCTGAAAGTGCACACGTAACCCCGCTCGCGGTCGTAGCGATGCTGGCTATGCTGGGTTTGAGAATGCAGCCAGGAATTGGTGGCAGTCAGCACATGCTCTGCCGAAGTGCGGACCGACCAGGCCTCCGATGTGCAGTAATAATCCTCGAAGAAACTGGTCACCGCGGACTGTGCTGCAATCTGGCTGACCTCGCTGCTGCTAATCCCGTCCGCTAGCGCGATGGCGACCCCCTTGGCACCCAACTGCGGTTCCCGCGGAATGCAAACACCATGAAAATCCTGATTGCGCTCCTTGCGCCCCTTGTCGGAATACTGCCCGACCGAAATTCTGAGGTGATGGCCCATCGTGGCAGAACCCTCCAAATGGAAAAGCTCCCGGCCGTCAGACCGGGAGCCTGGAATGCATCAAGGCAATCTTAACGGGCGCTACGCTTGGGGGCAGTGCGGACGTGGGTAGAGTACAGGGTCAAGCCAACAAAGGCGATGCCGCCAACCAGGTTGCCAAGCACGGTCGGGATTTCGTTCCACACCATGTAGTCGTAGATCGAGAAGTTACCGCCCAGCATCAGCCCCGATGGGAACAAGTACATGTTGACAATGGAATGTTCGAAACCCATGTAGAAGAAAAGCATGATCGGCATCCACATGGCAACGACCTTGCCGGTGACGTTAGTGGATACCATGGCACCGACGACGCCGGTGGACACCATCCAGTTACACAGCACACCGCGGATGAACAGGGTCAGCATGCCGGCGGCACCGTGAGCCGCATAGCCGACGGTCCGGCTTTCGCCGATGGAGCCGATCTTCTGGCCGATGGCGTTGGGTGCTTCGCTGAAGCCAAAGGTGAAGACGATAGACATCATCACCGCCACGGTCAGCGCGCCGGCGAAATTGCCGATAAAGACCAGGCCCCAGTTGCGCAGCACCCCGCCCACAGTGACACCCGGGCGCTTATCGATCAGAGCCAGCGGGCACAAGGTGAACACGCCGGTCAGCAAATCGAAGCCGAGAAGGTAGAGCAAGCAAAACCCGACCGGAAACAAGATGGCGCCAGCCAGCGGCTGCCCCGTCTGCACGTTGATGGTGACAGCGAAACAGGCGGCCAAGGCGAGGATGGCCCCGGCCATGTAGGCGCGAATCAACGTATCGCGATTGGACATGAAGATTTTCGATTCGCCGGCATCGATCATCTTGGTAACAAATTCGGTAGGCGCTAGATAGGCCATGACTTTTCCTTTTCGGACTAAATAGTTATTCGAAACCCCGGGCCACGCTCAAGACCGGGGCTCGGACCCCGACAAACCTCAGACGGCGAGGAAGACCTCTCCGTTTTCCACTTTCACGTCAAACTTGCTGCATGAACCGATATCCGGTGCCACCGCATGGCCATCCTCCAGGCCAATGTTCCAACCATGCAACGGACAGGTCACCCTGCGGCCATGCACAATGCCTTGCGATAGCGGGCCACTCTTGTGGGGACACTTGTCATGCAGTGCAAAGACCTCATCCTCGGCGTTGCGGAAGATGGCGATGTCGCCGCCGCTTTGGCGCTGCACAACGCGCGAGCCCAGTTGCGGGATATCGTCCAGCTTGCAGATCAGTTTCCAATTGCTCATTTTTTGTCCTCGGTTTGGTAATCAGGCTTCGAGCTTGATCGGGATGAATTGCTTAATCGGCTGTTCCTCGCGGCTGGTTTGCCACGGGTCCTTGGCATCCTTCAGGGAGTCGAGCAGGCGGAAGTAGTAGGCCTTGCGCGCCTCCTCGTCTTCGAGAATCTTGCCCTTGATGTAGTCAAGGCCGACACGCTCCATGTAGTGGCAAGTACGCTCCAGATACCAGCCCTCCTCGCGGTAGAGCTGCAGGAAGGCGCCGGAGTACTCCATTACCTCCTCGTCGCTTTTCACCTTGCACAGGAACTGGGCGACCTCGGTCTTGATACCGCCGTTACCACCGATATAGATCTCGTAGCCGGAATCGACGCCGATCACGCCGACATCCTTGATCCCGGCCTCGGCACAGTTGCGCGGGCACCCGGAGACGGCCAGCTTGACCTTGTGCGGGGCATACATGTCGAATAGCATCTTCTCCAGCTTGACGCCCATCGACATCGCCAATTGCGTACCAAAGCGGCAGTGCTCGGCGCCGACGCAGGTCTTCACGGTGCGAATGGACTTGCCGTAGGCGTGGCCGGACACCATGCCGGCAGCATTGAGATCGGCCCATATATTCGGCAGGTCTTCCTTTTTCACGCCAAGCAAGTCGATACGCTGGCCGCCAGTCACCTTGACTGTCGGCACGTTGTACTTCTCAGCCGCATCGGCAATGGCGCGGAGTTCAGCCGGCGTCGTCAAGCCGCCCCACATGCGCGGCACGACGGAGTAGGTGCCGTCCTTCTGGATGTTGGCATGGGCCCGCTCGTTGATGAAGCGAGACTGTGGATCATCCTTGGACTCGTGCGGAAAGGTCGATATCAGGTAGTAGTTGATCGCCGGGCGGCACTTGTCGCAGCCGTTCGGTGTCTTCCACTCCATGAAGGCAAAGACAGCTTCCTTGGTCGTCAGGTGCTGAGCGACGATGGTTTCCCGCACCTTTTTGTGCGAGTGGTCGGTACAGGCGCAGAGCGGTTTGGTATCGGATGAGGCCGGCGTGTAGGCGCCGCCGATGGTCGAAGCCAGGATTTGCTCAACTAGGCCAGCACAGGAGCCGCAGGAAGAAGCGGCCTTGGTGTGCTTCTTGACCTCGTCCAAGGTGAACAAACCCTTGGCTTTAATGGCCTGAACGATGGTTCCCTTGGTCACCCCGTTGCAGCCGCAGACCTCTGCCGAATCGGCCATTTCGGCGGCTTTGCTATTGCCGGCGTGGCCGACGTCGCCAACCAGGTTCTGGCCGAAGATCAGCGAATCGCGGATGTCGTGGATGTCGCGCTTGTCCTTGAGTAGCTGGAAATACCATGGACCGTCGGCTGTATCACCGTACATGACACCACCGACCAGCTTGTTGTCCTTGATGACCAGTTTCTTATAGACGCCGCCATGCGGGTCGTTGAGGACGATTTCCTCTGTGTCCTTACCCCCCATGTAGTCACCGGCCGAGAACAGATCGATGCCGGTGACCTTGAGCTTGGTGGAGGTCACCGAGCCTGTGTAGCGACCGATGCCGTAGCCGGCCAGGTGGTTGGCGGCAACCTTGGCCTGCTCGAACAGCGGGGCGACCAAGCCATAGGCAATGCCGCGGTGGCTGACGCATTCGCCAACAGCGTAGACCTTCGGGTCGTAGGTCTGCATGGTGTCATTCACCACGATACCGCGGTTGCAGTAGATGCCAGAGGCTTCAGCCAGCGCGTAGTTCGGGCGGATACCGGCAGCCATCACGACGAGGTCGGCCGGGATCTGCATGCCGCCCTTGAAGCGGATCGCCGCCACGCGGCCAGATTCGCCCTGGATCAGCGCTTCGGTCTGGGTTTCGAGCAGGAACTTGAGTCCCTTGTCCTCCAGCGACCTCTGCAGCATCTTGCCGGCGACTTCGTCGAGTTGGCGCTCGAGCAGCCACGGGCCGAGGTGAACCACGGTGACATCCATGCCACGCAGCTTCAGGCCGTTGGCAGCCTCCAGGCCGAGCAGGCCGCCGCCGATAACCACGGCGTGCTTATGCTTGGCCGCAGCATCAATCATTTCGTCGGTATCCTTGATGTCGCGGTAGCCAATAACACCCGGAAGATCATTACCGGGAATCGGCAGCATGAACGGCGTCGAGCCGGTAGCAATCAACAGGCGGTCGTACTCTTCCTCGGTGCCGTCCTCGGCGATGACCTTGCGCTTGATGCGGTCGATGGTCTTGATCTGCTTGCCGGTGTGCAGCGTGATCTTGTTTTCCTTGTACCAATCCAGTTCATTGAGAACGATCTCCTGGATGGTCATTTCGCCGGCCAGAACCGGCGAGAGCAGGATGCGGTTGTAGTTTGGATGCGGTTCGGCACCGAAGATAGTGATGTCGTAGTGATCTGGCTTGATCTTCAGCAGTTCTTCGACGGTACGGACACCGGCCATGCCGTTGCCGATCAAAACGAGACGGGGTTTGCTCATGTTTGGGCTCCAACGTTGCGCGCACCGTGCGGTGCAAATATTTTTCAGCGCATGACGTCGTTGCCATCGGACCGCCCTCGTTGGCGGTTGATTCGCTGCTTCGGGCTATTCTTCGCAATCAGCGTGCCAGCAATCTATCCGTATGATTTACAATGGAATATGCAACACAACCATCGATCAACCGCACCACCGCGGTGCATCCAATTCCACCGCGGTGCGAAAACAGGGGCCTAATTGCCTCCGACGAGTAGGCCGGTTGCCTCAACGGCAACAATCGCCTTGGCCTGGTTGAGGTCTTCCGCGTAGCCGCTGGCGTACAGCAAGCAGGTCAGCTGGTTGGCAATGGGTTTCGGAAGCGGGATCTGCTTATCGAGTACGCGCCGTATCCAGCGTGCCGTACTTGCTGCATCGGTCGTTTCGGGCAGATTAGGTAAGGCGCGCAGGCTTTCGTGTTCGGCCTCGAAAAGAATATCGCTGACGCCATCATGCAGGTGTTCAAGGCGCGGGCGACGCTTGGCATTGGCGTACGGCTCGCCTTCCGTGCCGCGCAGCAGCAGCCCGCGCTGGCCGCGGGCCAACATGATGTTGCGCATTAGTTCAATAAAGTCCGGATGTGTGGCCGGCGCCACTAGCACCGCCTCGCCACGGAAGGGATCGATCAGTTTGACCAGGCTGTGCGCACTGTTGCGCACGCCCATGCGGGAACGCAGCGAGAGCAGATTGTGGATGCCGGGGGACAGTGCGCTCAAGGGCATGAAGGCCAGCCCCTTCTCGTCCAGCGCCACCTGGGCCTGATGCGTCGACGAGGACGGCATCACCCCCAATTCGCGGAAGATGTGGGCCGATGTGACGCGGCCATAGCCTTCGATCAGGCCATGAACCAGCACCGGTACGCCGAAACGCTGTAGCAGTAAGGCCAGCAAGGGCGTCAGATTGGCTTCTTTACGCGCACCGTTATAGGTCGGCAGGACCACAGGGCGGCCGCGGCCATGCGGTATGTCGAGCTGGTGCGTCCGCTCGTCGGTTGCTGCCAGGAAACCGAGCATCTCGTCGAGCGATTCGCCCTTGACGCGCAAACCGAGGATGATGGCCCCCAATTCGAGGTCCGGTACACCACCGTCAAGCATGGCAGCGTAGAGTTGGTGCGCATCATCGCGCGAGAGATTGCGGGCCCCATTGGCGCCCCGTCCAATCTCCTTGATGTATTGTCCATAGCTCACCACTTCCTCCTTTGCGGTATCAGGCAGCCGCCGCCTCTGTGGGCGCGTATTCTGCCACCATGCGCCGAATCTCCGGCACACAGGAGCCACAGAATGTGCCACAACGCAGCTTTTCCTGCAGCTTAGGCATATCGGCCCCGTCTGCCATTTCCTGGCGAATCTGTACGTCGGTCACGTCAGCACACTTGCAGATAATGTTGCGCGGAGCCACGCCAACCGGCGGCTTTCCCAGCGGCGCCAAGGCAAAACGAATCAGGCTTGCATCCAGTTCATCCTCAGCCATTGCCTGCCGAAGCCAGGTCACCGCCTGGGTTTCGCCACATAGACGAACGGCCAACAAACGCCCCCCCTCGGCAACGGCCTTCTTGGCAACACGCCTCTTGGAGTCAACATAAACGATAGCTCCATCGCTACCGTCGATCCCGAACAATGTATCCAATGCGCCAATCGCGGTATCGTCCAGCGCCTCAGCAGTGGCTGCCCGCAATACAACAAGCGGACTCTTGCGGCCATACAGGCCGACCGTCGCATACGGATAGCGGGCCAGCGCATGACGCGTGGCCTGCAGCAGGGCCAGTGCTTCGCTCTGATTGGCACAACGACGCACGACGGCGAGCGGATACGGTAGATCGATTTTTTCTATCTGTACGGCAGCATGCTTCAACTCAGGCTGCTTGGAATAGGGGTCAGTGGCATCGCAGGCGACGGCATTGACACCTGGCGTGTTCATGAACTGACTCCCCCAGTGCATCGGCATCCAGGCCCGCCCCTTCTTCAAGCCAGGACGCTCTTCGACACGAACGATGGATTCGCCGCGATTATTGGCCACTCGGACCAGGTCGCCGCTCGATAGTCCGCGATGGCGCATGTCGCAGGGATGCATGGCCAGTACCGGCTCGTCCTCCAAATTGAACAAGCGGGGTACCGTACCGGTCCGGCTCATGCCGTGCCACTGGTCGCGCATGCGGCCGGAGAGCAGGCTGATCGGGTACTCTGCATCCGGGATATCGGCTGTCGCCAGATGCCGTACAGGAACGAAGCGTGCTTTGCCGTCGCCCGTTGGGAAAACGCCATCCTCATACAAGCGCCCCTTGCCGTAGGTTGCACCTTGCGGGTACGGCCACTGCTGCGGCCCGTCGGCGTCGAGTCGCTTGTAGCTCAGCCCAGTGATGTCAAGGTCTCGACCACGGGTGCTTTCCCGGTGTTCGTTGAAGATGGTCTCGGCATCGGCATACGGAAACAAGCGACTTGCATCGACACCCAACCTAGCGCCTAAGCGACGCGCAAAATCGACCGCGATCTCCCAATCATGACGCGCCTCACCCGGCGCCGGAACGGCAGAGTTCACATGCGTGATGCGCCGTTCAGAATTGGTCACCGTGCCGTGCTTCTCGCCCCAGCCAGTCGCCGGCAGCAGCAGGTCGGCGTAAGCCGCCGTATCGGTATTGGCGTACGCTTCCTGCAAGACGACATACTCCGCAGCCTGCAAGGCTTCGCGGACCGCTGCCTGATTGGGTAACGACTGAGCCGGGTTGGTGCAAGCGATCCATACAGCCTTCACTTCGCCACTCTTCAGGGCCGAGAACAAATCGATAGCCGATTTGCCAGGTTTGTCCGGCACGCTTTGCACCCCCCACAGAGAGGCCACTTCGGATCGATGCTGCGGGTTAGCCAGATCCCGATGGGCCGACAACAGGTTGGATAGGCCGCCCACCTCACGGCCGCCCATCGCGTTCGGCTGGCCGGTCAACGAAAAGGGACCGGCACCGGGCTTACCGATCTGGCCAGTAGCTAGATGCAGGTGAATGATGGCAGCATTGTTGTGCGTGCCGTGTGCCGACTGATTGAGACCCTGGCAGTAGATCGACAGCGCCGCACCGTTTTGTCCGAACCAGCGGGCTGCTTGAACGATATCCTGGGCCGGTACGCCGCACACCTCGGCCACCGCCTCAGGCGTGTAGCGCTCGACGATCTCCGCCTGTTCGGCAAAACCGGTGGTATGGCTGGATATAAATTCATCGTCGACCAAGTGATCTCCGATCAGCACATGCAGCATGCCATTGAACAGCGCGATGTCGGTACCCGGCTTGATCGGCAAGTGCAAGTCGGCGATCTCTGCACTTTCCGAACGACGCGGGTCGGCGACGATGATTTTCAGATCGGGGTTTGCCGCCCTCGCATCCTCGATATAGCGAAAGATGATAGGGTGTGCGACGGCCGGATTGGCGCCGGCAATAAAAATGACGTTGGCCAGCAAAATGTCTTCGTAGCTGCACGGCGGCGCATCAACCCCCAGTGTCTGCTTGTAGCCGGCCACCGCCGATGACATGCAGAGCCGGGAATTGGTATCGATGTTGTTGGTACCAATCAACCCCTTGGCGAGCTTGTTGAAGACATAATAGTCCTCGGTCATCAATTGGCCGGAAATGTAAAACGCCACCGAGTCGGGTCCGTGCTGCCGTATGGTTGCCGCGAAGCGCTCGGCCGCCTCATCAAGCGCCTCACCCCAGCTCGTTCGCGTGGTGCCCTGCCCTCGCTCGCTGCGCCGTTCCGGGTAATGCAAACGGTAGCTTGGATCGGTCGTCAGATTGAGCGTCGCCCCTTTAGTACATAAACGTCCCCGATTGGACGGATGTTCCGGGTCGCCGCGAACACCCACGATCCGCTCGCCTTCGGCTTGAATCAAAACGCCGCAACCGACGCCGCAATAGCAACAGGTGGATTTGACTTCTGTTTTCATGATTTTCCTTCCGTCAGCCAATGAGCAACTGGCGTGCCACCTATGAAAATCAGGGGTTTGAAATAAAAAAAGGGAAATTCCGCTCAGGAATCTCCCTTTTTTGGTGCATCAGGTTAGGTCATCATCCCTATTTGATGCGCTGTAACTTTGGACGCCCATCATCGGGGCGCGGCGGCTCCGGTGGCGGCTCGTCCGTCGGCGGCTCAACCACCGTTTCAACACCAAATTCCTCATCCGCCATCTCATGCTCGCCGCCGACCTCGAAAGCCATGCCTGCACCGTTTTCGCGTGCGTAAATAGCCGAAACGCGATCCACAGGTACCGATAGTTCGCGAGCCACGCCATTGAAACGAGCCTGGAATTCAACATACTCGTTGCCGATCTGCAGCTTGTTGGTTGCGCTCGGCCCGAGGTTGAGAACGATCTGACCGGAGCGAACGAACTCACGGGGCACCTTGGTTCGTTCGTCGACCTCGACAGCGATGTGCGGCGTGAAGCCGTTATCGCAGCACCATTCCCAGATGGCGCGTAGCAAGTACGGCTTGGTGGAAGGCAGTTCCATGCTTACTTGCGCATCGCCTTTTCGGACGGCGTCAGTGCATCGATGAAACCCTGACGGCTGAAAATACGCTCAGCATACTTCATCAGTGGTGCAGCTGCCTTGCCAAGGTCGATACCATAGTGATCGAGGCGCCACAGCAACGGAGCGATGGCCACATCGAGCATGGAAAACTCGTCACCGAGCATGAACTTCTGCTTGTTGAAGATCGGCACGATTTCGGTCAGACGGGCGCGAATTTCCTGGCGTGCCTTGTCGGCCGTCTTGCCATTCTTTTCGATGACTTCCATGAACGAGAAGATTTCACGCTCCATGCCAACCAACAGTTGGCGCGCACGAGCGCGCATGATCGGATCAGCCGGCATCAATTGCGGATGCGGAAAGCGCTCGTCGATATATTCATTGATGATGTTCGGCTCGAACAGAACCAGATCGCGCTCAACGAGAACCGGCACGCGGTTGTGCGGGTTGATCGCAGCCATTTCTTCCGGTTTGTTGAACATGTCGACATCGATCACCTGGAAATCCATGCCCTTTTCGAACAGGACAATGCGGCAACGATGGCTGAATGGGCAGGTAGTGCCCGAATAGAGGTTCATCATGTGTGGTCACCCTCAAAAAGCGATTCGGCATCGGGGGCTGACCGAAGCCAAACCCGCGATGCCGTTAGCTAATCCGTACAGGATTAGTGAATATCTTTCCAGTATTCCTTCTTCAGTGCGTAAGCAACGACGAAGAAAACTGCCAAAAAGGCCAGAACGAAGAAGCCCAAGGTACGACGGAACTCCTGCTGCGGCTCGCCCATCCAGACCAGAAAGCCGACGAGATCGGAAACCGCCTTGTCGAACTCGGCCGGCGCCATGGTCCCCGGAACAGCCAGTTCCAACTTGTGCGTTTCATGATCGCGCACTTGCTGACCTTGCAGGCCATACAGGACATGCGGCATACCAACGTTCTCGAAGATCACGTTATTCCAGCCGGTCGGACGGTTCGGGTCACGATAGAAGGAACGCAGGTAGGTGTACAGCCAATCTGCGCCTGCTGCTGCGTTGCCAGCTTCGCCACGTGCCCGGGCAATGATGGTGAGATCTGGCGGCGTCGCGCCAAACCATAGCTTCTGCTCATCGGCACGGGCAGCAACAGCCATCAGTCCACCAATCTTGTCGGAGGTGAACATCAGGTTGTCCTTGACCTGCGACTCGGTCAGACCGAGATCCATCAGGTTCTTGTAGCGCATGTAGGAGGCGCCATGGCAGTTCAGGCAGTAATTGACGAACAGCTTGGCGCCATTTTGCAGGGCGGCCTTGTCGCTCACAGAACCCGGCCATTTGTCGAGCTGCACATGGCCACCCGAGGCAAAGGCCATCAGCGGAGCGAAGAGCAATGCGATCAGATATTTTTTCATGTTATGCATCCTCTCACTTCATCGTCACACGGTCTGGAACCGGGCTGAACTTATCCATCCTGGACCACCACGGCATGCCGAGGAAGAAACCGAAGTAGAACACGGAGCAAATCTGCGAAATCATCTCACCCATCGGCGACGGAGACAGGGTGCCCAGATAACCGAGAACGAAGAAGCAGACGACGAAGATGGACAGCAGGGTCTTGTAGATCGGGCCACGATAGCGGATCGACTTGACCGGGCTGCGATCAAGCCAGGGAAGGAAAGCGAAGATCACCACCGAAGCGCCCATGGCAACGACACCCCAGAACTTGGCATCGAGACCAAACAACGGGTAGGTCACGGCACGCAGGATGGAGTAGAACGGCGTGAAGTACCAGACCGGCGCGATGTGCGGCGGAGTCTTCAGCGGGTCGGCCGGATAGAAATTCGGCGTTTCGAGGAAGTAGCCGCCACCTTCCGGTGCCCAGAACATCACGGCTGAGAAGACCATCAGGAAGACGATGACGCCGACGATGTCCTTGACCGTGTAGTACGGGTGGAACGGGATGCCGTCGAGC
>JAGWUW010000451.1 GCA_028868235.1 Betaproteobacteria bacterium
CCTTCTGGGGCTTACTGGCCGGTGCTCTCGTATCTTGGCTGATGGAGCGACGCGACTATGTTGTGCTGGCAAATGCGACCGATAAGGAACACTAAACTGTCGGAGCTTAGGTAGAAACTGGATGTCGGCTTGGGTTTAGGTTTGTTCGACGACTGCCCATACGCGATGAGCGTGCCCCCGAGATGGCGCCAGCGGGCAGACGTTGAATAAACCTCCAGGGAGGAAACCGCGGGATGCTGCGAGGTGATTGGGTAGGCGACGGCCTATGGGGATTTGATCTGGCCCCCGAGGGCTGAATTGGCCGTAGGCAAGCAGGTCGATCTGTCGCCGATGCGGTGATCCACGCCTATGTCGAGGAACAAGGTTACTGGTACCCGTCCTCGGAGCAGCAAATTCCGGCGATATAGCCACAAGCAGCAACAGGCTGTCTGCGGCACCGGCAATCCGGATGCCGACCAGGGTACTTCGCGAAGAAACTTCCGGGGGCGCATCATGGCGGTGCGCGGATTGGTTGCCGGCGCATGATGATTTCAACAACACGCATGGTGGCACCGCAGCATTTGCATACGAAGTTGGGCACTGGCGTGATAGCGGCTTGATTCATGACCGGCTCAGGCGGGGACGTGTTCAGCAAATGCCTCGCCCTGGCTAGATTCTCCCGTCGCCCGACGTTGGCCAGCAGCCCATAATGGCGGATGCGGTGAAAGCCAGTGGGCAGCACATGCAGCAGGAAGCGGCGCATGAACTCTGCCGGCGCAAGTGTCATCGTCTTGTGCCGGGTACGTCCTTTGACCCGGTAATCCTTCCAGCGGAAGGTCACGCCCGTTTCGTCCATGGCCACCAGCCGTCGGTTCGAGATTGCCACGCGGTGCGTATAGCGCGACAGGTAGGCCAGCACGGCCTCGGGACCGGCAAATGGACGCTTGGCATAGACCACCCACTCGCACTTCCGTTGCGCGGCCAACCAACGCTTGAATGTACCGGTATCGGTCAGGTGCTCGTGCTCGCCAAAGAACTGGAGTTGCCTTGAGTGATGAAGCCTCTCCAGTTCCTCGATGAAGCGCCGACGGAACAATCGTGAGAGGACGCGCACGGGCAGGAAGAACCCACGGCGGCAAGCTATCCAGCGTTCCCCATCCCGAGAAATGCCGCCGCCAGGTACGATGCCATGGACGTGCGGATGGTGCGTCAGCGCCGAACCCCAGGTATGCAGCACCAGCGTCGCACCGACTTGCGCACCCAGATGTTTGGGATCGGTCGCGATGGTCAGCAGTGTTTCCGCCGCCACCTCGAACAGGAGGCGGTAGATCGTGGCCTTGTTGGTGTAGGCGATGGCACTGATCGGTTCGGGCAGGGTAAAAACGACGTGGTAATACTCGACCGGTAACAGGTCGGCTTGTCGGGCATCCAGCCATTTCTGCGCTGCACGTGCCTGACACTTCGGGCAATGTCGGTTACGGCAGGAGTTATAGCTGATCTCCTCGTGGTTGCAGGCATCGCAGTGAAGCGCATGCCCTCCCAGCGCCGCAGTACGGCACTGTTCGATGGCCGACATGACCTTGAGCTGACCGAGGCTCAGGTGTCCTGCCTGCTGGTTGCGCCAGGCGGGACCGTGGGTACGGAAGATGTCGGCGACCTCCAGGGCTGGTCGCCCCATGGCGGCGCTACGCCGTGTTCAGCCTCTCCAACGGACTGACGACCTCGCGCAGGATGTCGGTGGCGACCTGGGCATACAGGGCTGTCGTTTCCAGTTTCTTGTGGCCGAGCAGTACCTGGATCAGGCGGATGTCGACCTTCTGCTCCAGCAGGTGAGTTGCGAAGGTATGGCGCAGGGAGTGCATCGAAATGCGCTTGTCGATGCCGGCCTCGTCGGCGGCTGCATGGATAGCCCGGTTGAGTTGCCGAGTACTCAAAGGCTGGATCGGGTCCATGCCCGGAAATAGCCAGCCACCGTCCAGCATCTTCCCTTGGGCACGAGCGACCCGCCACCAGACACGCAGGCGCTCGAGGAGCACCGGCGATAGCAAGGCGTAACGGTCCTTCTGTCCTTTGCCTTGCTCGACCCGCAGGGTCATGCGCTGGCTGTCAATGTCGCTGACCTTCAGGTGGACCACTTCATTGACCCGCAAGCCAGTCGCATAGGCCAGGGCCAGTGCAGTTTGGTGTTTCAGGTTACTGGCGGCGGCAATCAAGCGTTTTACCTCGTCGGGACTCAAGATATCCGGTAGCTTGCGCGGCAGATGGACCGGCTTCATCTTTGCCATCGCCTCGGGACGGTCCAGGGTGACGCCGAAGAAGAACTTCAAACCGCAGATCGCAGCGTTCAGCGAGGCC
>JAGWUW010000452.1 GCA_028868235.1 Betaproteobacteria bacterium
GCACTCAGGGCGGGTTTGAAGCTTTTAATCATGGTTTGTCTCCTTTGTTTTAAAGATGGCCATCCGGGTTAATGCGGGAAGGGCCACAGGCGCAGCTTTTCCTTGGCGATTTGCCACAAACGGGCCAGCCCGTGCGGCTCAACGATCAGGAAGAACATGATCAGCGCACCGAAAACCAGAATCTGTATGTGCGATACGGTAGCGCTGGAAAACGGCAAGCCGAACAGGTCGGCCGCAAACGGCAGGGCAACGTCGAGAAAAATCGGCAGCAACAAGATGAAGGCAGCTCCAAGGAAAGCTCCCATGACCGAGCCGACACCACCGATGATGATCATGAACAGAATCTTGAAGGACATCTCCAGTGAGAAGCCATCCGGCTCGACCGAACCCAGGTAGCAGAAGGCATACAGTGCGCCGGCCACACCGCAGTAGAAGGAGCTGACGGCGAAGGCGAGCAGCTTGGTCGGCATCAGCTTGATGCCGATCACCGAAGCCGCCACGTCCATATCGCGCACCGCCATCCAGGCCCGGCCGGTGGACGAGCGCACCATGTTCTTAGCAGCCAGCGCCATGACGACGACGATGGAGAGCACCAGCAGATATTTCTCAACCGGCGTATTCAGTTCATGCCCAAAAATGATTAGCTTTTGGGTCGAGATCACGCCGGAGGATGAATTATTGGACAGCCAGGGAAACTTGGTCAGGCACCAGACGATAAAGAACTGTGCGGCCAGCGTCGCCACGGCCAGATAGAATCCCTTGATGCGCAGGCTAGGCAAGCCGAACAGCACGCCGACCCCGGCCGCAGTCAGGCCGCCGCAGATGAACGAGACCAAGATCGGCATGCCTTCGATGCGCAACTGGAAGTTGTAGGCGGCGTAGGCGCCGACAGCCATGAAGGCCGCCGAGCCGAGCGACAGCTGGCCGGCGTAACCGGTCAGGATATTCAGCCCGAGCGCTGCCAACGCGAAGATCAGGAACGGAATCAGGATGGCCGAGAACCAGTATTCGCTGGCGAACAGCGGCACGCCAAGAAAGGCGACAGCGAGGAGCACGAGTACGCCGATACGGTCCTGGCGGATCGGGAACAGTTGTTGATCGGCAGCGTAGGTGGTCTTGAATTGACCGGCTTCACGGTAAAGCATGTTGTTCTATCCCCTCTTACACGCGGTCGATGTGTTTTTCGCCGAACAGACCTTCCGGGCGAACCAGCAGGAAGAGCAGCGCAAGCACATACGGGAACCAGCCTTCGATGCCGCCGAAGTTGCCGCCAAACAGGTCCTGCATGACCGGCGGGATGTAGATTTCGGCCAGCTTTTCCGAGGCGCCGATGATCAGGCCGCCGACGATGGCGCCCGGCACCGAGGTGAAGCCGCCGAGGATCAGCACCGGCAGTGCCTTGAGTGCCGTGAAAGTGAGCGCAAACTGCACGCCGTTGCGGGCACCCCACATCATGCCGGCGACCAGGGCGACGAAACCGGCGACGCCCCAGACAATGGCCCAGATGTTCTGCAGCGGAATGCCAATCGACAAGGCTGCCTGGTGATCGTCGGCCACCGCGCGCAGGGCGCGGCCGATGCGGGTGTATTGGAAGAACAGGGCGAGCGTGGCAACCAGCACCGAGGCGACGCCGGCGGCGACCAGATCGAACTTGGAAATGACCATGTTGAAGTTGTCGAGGATCGACTCGATCGGCTCATCGACAATGCCCAGATCGAGCGCCCGCGGTTCGGAACCGAAGATCATCGGGGCCAGGCCTTCGATGAAGAAGGCGAGGCCGATGGTGGCCATGAACAAGGCGATGGGTGGCTGATTCACCAACTTGCGCAGCACGAACTTCTCGGTGGCGATACCGAACAGGGTCATGATGACGAAGGCGAGGATGATGGCGAGCCACAGCGGCGCCCCCTTCTCCATGCAGCCGACGACCGATAGCGCAGCCAGGTAGACCATGGCGCCCTGGGCGAAGTTGAACACCCCGGAGGCCTTGTAGATCATCACGAATCCGAGGGCCACCAGCGCGTACATGACGCCGGACAACAAGCCACCGATCAGGACTTCGAAAAAGAAATTCATGTCCCCGTCTCCTAGTGACCAGCGCCCAAATAGGCCCTGATCACGTCTTCGTTGTTCTTCACTTCGTCTGGCACACCATCGCCAATCTTCTTGCCGTAGTCGAGCACCACGACGCGGTCAGAGATATCCATCACCACGCCCATATCGTGTTCGATGAGGACGATGGTGGTGCCAAACTGGTCGTTCACGTCGAGGATGAAGCGGCACATGTCCTGCTTTTCCTCGACGTTCATGCCGGCCATCGGCTCGTCGAGCAG
>JAGWUW010000453.1 GCA_028868235.1 Betaproteobacteria bacterium
GCGGACGTGCTGGGGCTGACGATCGAAACCGTCAGCCGCCAGTTTACCCGGCTCAAGGACGAAGGCATTATCGGTCTGCCCTCGCGCCGGGAAGTCACCGTGCTCGACCACGCAGCGCTCGTTGCCGAGGCCGGCTGACCCTCCATACCGACCCATCCGGACAGGCCCAAATCGGGCCGGCCCGGCAGGATCAGCAAGTCAGAAACGATAGGCCACGCCGGCGCTGACCACCCATGGGGCAATCTTGTGCTCGGTCTGCAGCAATTCGGTTCCGGCCGCATTGCGGACATGCAGGGTGGTGTTGACCCAGTACTTCTTGGCATCGAGGCTGAGACCGAGGCCCTTGTCACCCAAGGGAATATCGACGCCGCCCTGCACGACCACACCGACCTTGTTGTCGAGGTTCAGCCTTCCGCCCGGATTGAGCGTCTGCAGCGTCGCACCCTGCTTTTCGTCGATATAGAAGAACACCGACGGGCCGGCGCCGATATAGGGCTTGATGCCGCCGGGGAGCGGCAGGTGATACTTGAGCGTCACCGTGGCGGGCAGGATCATGGCATGATCGATGATCGCCGTGCCGGCAATCGCACCCGCGCCGCTGACACGATGCGTGGTCAGGCAGCAGATCGTTTCGGCCGACACATTGGGCGTGAAGAAGTATTCAACTGCCAGGGTCGGAACGGCATTGTCGTTGGCCACGGTCTGGCTACCGGCCGGAAGGCCGATCGCATTGTTGTTGATCTTGGTGATCTTGCCGTCGGGCAGAACCCCGGTGCCCAGCACCTTGATCTGCCAGTGGCCTTCCGAATTGCCGGCCAAGGCCGGGCTGGACACCGAGGCAGCGGCGGCGAGCGCGGCCAGGAGCGTGAACTTGCGCATATTCCCTCATCCTTTGCCGCCTTGCCCGCACCATGCAGGCATAACCAGAAGCGGCGTCGGAACGGCAATCGTCATGTTGCTTTTGCGGAACATTGATTTTGCGCAATATTGTGAGCTTTGCAGCATTCCCTCGCGGTCCATGCGGAGAATTGATCGAGGTCAATGTTGCGCCGCAATAGCGCTTGCACTAGGCTCAAATCATTCACCGTCGAGAGGGAAGGCTCTATGGAAACGGTTTTGGCGCGAGCCGGACTTTGGCTTGTCGTGCTGTTCATTGCCATAGGCGCAATGGCTGCGGCGGCAGATACTGGCTTTGCCGTGCACATGGCGATCATTGCGCTGGCCGCCTTCATTGCGCTCAGCGTCACGCTCAGCCGCACCGACTATGCCGCGATCGCCAGTGGGATCCTTCGCGCCCCTGCCGATCAGGGCCGCTATGACGATGATCCGGTGCGCTGGGGCGTGATTGCGACGGTGTTCTGGGGCATGGCCGGGTTCCTCGCCGGGCTCTATATTGCCCTCGAGCTGGCCTTCCCGGTGCTCAATTTCAGCGAATATATCAATTTCGGGCGGCTGCGGCCGCTCCATACCTCTGCCGTGATCTTCGCTTTCGGAGGCAACGCGCTGATTGCGACCTCGTATTACGTGGTCCAGCGTACTTGCCGGGCGAGGCTGGCCTTCCCCGGTCTCGCCCGTTTCGTCTTCTGGGGTTATCAGCTGTTCATCGTACTGGCCGCAAGCGGCTATCTGATGGGCATTACCCAGGGCAAGGAATATGCCGAGCCCGAATGGTACACCGACTGGTGGCTGACGATTGTCTGGGTCGCCTACCTCGTGGTGTTTGTCGGCACCCTGGTCAAGCGCAGCGAACCGCATATCTATGTCGCCAACTGGTTCTACCTCGCCTTCATCCTGACCGTGGCCATGCTGCATCTGGTCAACAACATCGATGTTCCGGTGAGCTTCGTTGGCTCCAAGAGCTACCCGCTGTGGGGCGGTGTGCAAGGCGCGCTGGTGCAGTGGTGGTATGGCCACAACGCGGTCGGCTTCTTCCTCACTGCCGGCTTCCTGGCGATGATGTATTACTTCGTTCCCAAGCAGGCCGGGCGACCGATCTATTCCTATCGCCTCTCGATCATCCACTTCTGGGCGCTGATCTTCCTCTATATCTGGGCGGGTCCGCACCACCTCCACTATACCGCGCTGCCCGACTGGGCGCAGACGCTGGGCATGGTCTTTTCGATCATGCTGTGGATGCCGAGCTGGGGCGGCATGATCAATGGCCTGATGACGCTCAACGGCGCCTGGGACAAGGTCCGCACCGATCCCATCATCCGCATGATGGTGATGGCGCTGGCCTTCTACGGCATGAGCACTTTCGAGGGCCCGATGATGTCGATCAAGTCGGTCAACTCGCTGTCGCACTATACCGACTGGACCATCGGCCACGTCCA
>JAGWUW010000454.1 GCA_028868235.1 Betaproteobacteria bacterium
TCCGCGCTGGCCGCATGAAGCTCAAAGCGGCCAATCCGGGCTTCCCTGACATCGTTCCGAAAGACGGGCAGACGGTCGAGATCTGGGGCGTGGTGGCCCACGCGATCAAGTCGATGCCGGCATGAGGCTCTGAGGTTCCCCATGTTCGCGCTGATCGATGGCAACAATTTCTACGTCTCATGCGAGCGGGTCTTCCGCCCTTCGCTCGAAGGCGTGCCGGTGGTGGTGCTCTCGAACAATGACGGGTGCGCGATCGCGAGGTCCAACGAGGCCAAGGCCCTCGGCATCAAGATGGGTCATCCCTGGCACCAGATCAAGCACCTCGAAGAGGAGGCGGGGCTTGTGGCCCTGTCCGCCAATTTCGCGCTCTATGGCGACATGTCGGACCGGATGATGAGCCTCGCGGCAGGCCTGGGTCCCACGCAAGAGATTTACAGCATCGACGAGTCCTTCATCGGTCTCGATGGCGTGCGCGGCGACTTGAAGGCGAGGGCGCGGGCAATCCGCGCCCGCATCCATCGCTGGGTGGGCATCCCCTGCGGGGTAGGCATCGCGCCCACCAAGACGCTGGCGAAGCTTGCGAACCACATCGCCAAGACCGCAGAGCGCAAGCCAGGCAGCTACCCCGAGTGCCACGCCTAGGTGTGCGACCTCTCCAAGGCCAGCCCCGAAGAGTTTGCTGCCCTGCTCGGCGCCACCGAAGTCGGCGACGTGTGGGGTGTAGGCCGAAAGATCGGCGCCGCGTTGACAGAAGCTGGCGTGCGCACTGCATTGGACCTATCTCGCATGGATCCTGCTGTGGCGAAAAGGCGCTGGTCAGTCGTGCTCGAGCGCACGGTCCGCGAGCTGCAAGGCGTGCCCTGCATCGGACTGGAAGATCATCCAGAGCCCAAGAAGCAGATCGCTTGCACGCGCTCGTTTGGGCATGCTGTTGAAGCATTGGGCCGCATCTCGGAGGCTGTCTCCGAATTCGCGTCCAGGGCGGCGGAGAAGCTTCGTGCCCAAGGCGGCGTGGCGTCCGAAGTGCTGGTGTTCATCCGAACGAGTCCGTTCCGGAAGGACCCTCAGTATTCGAGATCCATGATCGTTCCCATGCGCCGGCCCAGCTCCGACACCTCCGCCATCGTGGGCGCCGCACTGCTCGGGTTGCGCGCGATCTACGCCCCTGGCTTTCGATTGGCCAAGGCCGGTGTCATGCTGCTCGACATCCAGCCGGCAAACATTGAGCAAATTGAGTTGGACTTTGATGGGGAGGGCGTAGCTCCGGAGGCAGGCCGCATCCGCCTGATGACCGCGCTCGATGCGGTCAACGGTCGATGGGGGAAGGGGACGATCAAGGTGGGTAGCTCCAAGGTGGGCGAGGCCCCGAGAGACTGGTCCATGCGGCAGGAGCGTCGCACGCCAGCCTATACGACGGAATGGGATGCCATGCCGATCGCCAGAACCTAAATGACCATTTGCAAGCGACGTGACTTTGCGCCGGTTTCGCAGGGACGCCTTGACGATCAACGCGGTGGATTCGGCCAACCCTTCCATGACGCCGATGGAGAGAGCCGACATGCCCAGCGTTCCGGAGAGGAACATCGGCAACAAGCTGATGGATCATCTCGGATGAAATGTCCATGAGCATGCTGGCGAACCCGAGCGCCCAGATGCCGGAAGGAATTTTGGGGCGGATGCCGTTAGTGGGGCTCTGTTTCATGGACTTCTGCACCTAATAGAGTGATTGAATATGCCATGATTGGCTGTTAAATCCAGTCCATCGACAACGGAGGGCTTCCGCATATTTCAGGCTATCTGTTTATGAAGCAGAGGCCTTGGTTGAAATTGGCATCGCCATTGTGAAGATGACTTTCGCGTCTCCGTCTGCGAAGAAGTCTTGAATTTCAGCCTCTTGGCGAAATCCGACTCTGGCGTAAAACGAACGAGCTTCTGCAAACGACTCCAATCCAGATGTTTCGACGAGCAAGAGGCGTGCGTCCTTCATTGTCAGATGTTCGACGAGGTGCCGAACCAAAAGTGTTCCGTGCCCTTGGCGCTTGCAATCTGGTCGAACCCATAGAGTGAGTAGATTCCACGTCCCATTTGCAAGCGCCTCGCGATCGCAATGCGCAACGCCAACGACAGTGTCGTCCTGCTCGGCGGTCAACCAAATTCCCTCGTCTCCGGTCTCGAAATGACGAACCAGCTTAGCTTCAATGAAACGCACTCCCTCCTCATCGAAATGACCGCTGGATTCCAGCAAGAGAGTGATCGGCGTAATGTCGGACTTTGATGACGGACGAATCACTTTTAACCTCAAATTACAAGTTGATTGGTCGATGGAAGCTAC
>JAGWUW010000455.1 GCA_028868235.1 Betaproteobacteria bacterium
AAGCCTGGATGATCGCCAACACCGACAAGCTGGGCGGGCCCGATACCTACGAAAACTATTCCGCCGGGTGGTCATGGGCGATGAACACGCCGCTACGCTGGCACAAACAGATGGCATCGATGCTGGGCGGAGTGCGTAATGGCATGATCCTTTCCTGGCCGGGACACACACCGCATCCCGGTGCCATTTGCAGCCAGTTCTCTCATCTCACTGATATCGCCCCGACTTTGTTGGAAGCAGCCCATCTGCCTGCACCTGAAAGTGTGTATGGTGTGCATCAGAAGCCGATGGACGGGCAGAGCCTCGTCGCCTCACTCTCTGCTTGCGATGCGACCAAACCCCGTACCCAGTATTTCGAGATCGGCGGCAAGATCGGCCTCTATCACGATGGCTGGTTCCTGTCGGGCGACGATGGACGCCCGGCATGGGAAATGACCGAAGGCAAGGGTAAGCGGCGCGTCACCTGGTCGCTCTACAACCTCGACAGGGACTTCTCGCAAGGCATCGATCTCTCACAGAAAGAGCCTGAACGGCTCAAGCAGATGCTTGAGCTCTGGAAGGTAGAGGCCACACGTAACAACGTGTTCCCGATCGACTTCCGCCGCGCGATGGAACGCATGGACCGCACCTCAGCAGGTGCGAGAGCCAAACATTTCGATTATTGGGGCAAGGACGTCACAATGCCGTCGGTTGGAGCTGCACCCTATCTTGCCGCGCGCAGTTATACTGTTGAAGCGCAACTAATCCTCGACAAGCCTGATGCATCGGGCGCGGTCTTGGCATGGGGCAGCAAGTTCGGCGGGTGGAGCCTTTACCTCGATCACGGGCACCCGGCGTTCGCCTGGGCCAAGTCCACCGCTCCTGCCGAGATGGCCACGATCCGATCCGAAAGCACCTTGCCTGCGGGAGCGACCAATCTCAGACTGCGTTTCGATGTGTCCGCAACCGGTGCTGGCGTAATCCTGTCATCGGATGGAAAGGATCTGGCTCGCGGACCGCTGCCACAGCGGGCGCTCCAGCCATCGGGCAATGGTGAAACGCTCGATGTCGGCCGCGATCTTGGCGTACCGGTCACAACCTACGCCACGCCATTCGGCGAGATCGAGGGCGAAATACCGCATGTCACGATCGACTTTGACTAACCTGCATCACGGCATGGTATGAGTAGCCCCTAGTTTTCTAGACGCCTTCCGCTTTCAAAAGCTGCTGCAGTTCGAACTCGACGGGTGACAGCATCCCGTTCCTGACCTGCTTGCGCACCGGGTTGTAGAACATCTCGACGTAATCGAACACGTCCTGGCGGGCTTCCTCGCGGGTTTTGTAGGTCCGACGCCAGATGCGCTCGCGCTTGAGCGAGGAGAAGAAGCTCTCGGCCACGGCATTGTCATGGCAGTTGCCGCGTCGGCTCATTGAGTGCTCATGATTGTGCGCCCGGATGAACGCAGCCCAATCCATGCTGGTGAACTGCGAGCCCTGGTCCGAATGGATCAACACCCGCTGCTTTGGTTTGCGCCGCCATACCGCCATGTGCAACGCCTGCAGCACCACGTCGGTGATCTGCCTGCTTTGCATCGACCAACCCACCACCCGGCGGGATTAGAGGTCGATCACGACAGCCAGAAAGGCAAAGCCTTCCAGGGTGCGGATGTAGGTGATGTCCGTTACCCAGGCTCGATCGGGTGGTCGCATATCGGCCTGACAGGTGACTACCTTTGGGAAGATGCGTCTTTCAGCGGAAGTCGCGGGTACCGAGCACTTCACGACCCGAGCGGCAGACTTCGGCTCGTCGCTTAGGATGTTCTCACTATTTCCAGCTTAGCGTTGTCTGGCGAACAAATCTTGAGGTGAGGCCAGCTTGGCGAGCGTTTCGGCGATGAGCCGGAGCGGATCGGCTTCCGCCGCGCCTACCCTGCGCCCTGCCCGCCCTTCGGTGCTGTCTGTCATGTCGATCCCCAACTGCGCTGACCGGCGAGCCGCAACTCGCCGTGCGCCGGGAATTAATCGCAACTCTTTTAGTAGACAATAGAGCCTGCGACGAAGTTTTTGTTTGCTGCGGTGAAGCGAGGCAGGCCGTGGCTCAGGCCAGTTCGTCGTTGCTCTCGCCCTGCCCCAGTCCTGACGCAACCATGGTGGTCGTTGAAACTATAGTAGCCGTTCCTCGGGCTCGATACGGCGCAATAACCTGAACGGGGCACCTGTGCATTGATTTACAAACGAAATTCCGGAAGTCGGAATTTTACCGTTCTGAATTGGCAGCGTTTTCCTGCCGCCAATTTTGGTGAAAGCGGTACAGCGACCTCAATCAGCCGTGCAGGGTGGCGAATTC
>JAGWUW010000043.1 GCA_028868235.1 Betaproteobacteria bacterium
TCATCACCAACATTGGCGACCGCTGCCTGGTTGATATGCTCGATAACCGGCGCAAGGTGACGATTGTTGAGTTCCTGCGTAGCCTGCCCAATCCGGAGAAGATTCAGGCAGCCAGCACCGACATGTACCGGCCCTATCGAGAAGCCATCCAGGAAGTGCTGCCGCACGTCTTATGCGCTTTCGAACGTTTTTTAGAGCCAAAGCAGGCTCTGATCCATACTACAGGCAGTTCGACTACTCGAACAAATTGAGCAGCGAATCCAGTCCGCCGTAATTGATCGCGACGTCAGCCTTGGCGCGGGTTGCCGGTTTGGCGCGGAAGGCGACCGACAGGCCGGCTTGGGCCATCATCATCAGGTCATTGGCCCCGTCGCCGCAGGCGATGATCTGTTCTTTACGGAGGCCCAATTCGTCCGTCAGGCGGGCGATGTGGTGGGCCTTGGCAGCTGCGTCGACGATGTCGCCTACGACTTTACCAGTCAACTTGCCACCGGAAATTTCGAGTTCGTTGGAGGTGGCGAAATCGAATCCAAGTTCGATGCGGAGGCGTTCGGTGAAGTAGGTGAAACCGCCGGATAGAATGGCGGTGCGCAGGCCTGCCGCCTGGCAGGCTTCGAGCAGTTCACGGGCGCCTGGTGACAAAAGAAGCCGTTCGCCGAAAACACGCGCCAGGACGCGGGCATCGAGGCCGGCAAGCAGAGCCAGGCGGCGGCGCAGGCTTTCTCGGTAATCGATTTCTCCGCGCATGGCGGCCTCGGTCACCTCGGATACCTCGGTCCTTTTACCGGCGAAGTCAGCTAGCTCGTCGATACATTCGATGGTAATCAGGGTGGAGTCCATATCGAAGCAGATCAGTCCGAAGTCGGAGAGTTTCTTGCCTGGCTGCGCAAAGGCCCAGTCGAGTTTTTCGGCTTCGATGAGCGGAGTCAGGGCATCAAACTCAGCAGTGCGGCTGGCGCCCTTCAGGCAGACGACCTGCGGCGGACGAGGTTCAACGGCCGTGGTGCCGGTAGCCGCGACGATACGTTCGAGCAGAAAAGTGGGCAGCGCTCCGCCCTGGATGATCAGGTTCATTCGGATGTCAGTGTTCGGATCGTTGCTGCATGGCCATCTTACGTTCGGCGGTATACGTCCACCAAGGTAGGGCTTCTCCGCCGTCCATGAAGCGAGTAATCGAGATGAAGGTGTCAAGTACGCACGGATCTTGCCGTCGCCCAGTGACGATAGCCAACTCCTGATACAGTACGTAGGGATCGCGCCCTTTCAGTTGCTCTGGAGTGTGGATACCTAGTAAATGCAGCTCTGCAGCCATAGCCCGGCCGATATTCGGCAAGTCGATCAAGGTCTTGACGTGCTTTCGGACAACCTTGGCCGGGTTCATGGCTGCTTGTGCAAGTTTAGGAGAGACGTTCCGGCAAGACGTCTCGCAGCAGTACGGCGGCATCGCGAATCATCTTTTCGGTGGTATCCCAGCCAACACAACCGTCAGTTACAGAGCAGCCGTACTTGAGCTGGCTAAGGTCAGCCGGAATCGGCTGGTTGCCGGCTTCGATGTTGGATTCGATCATCACGCCGAGTATGGACTTGTTTCCAGCCCGAATCTGGTTGACCACGTCGGCCATTACCAGCGGCTGTAGTTCCGGCTTCTTGGAACTGTTGGCGTGCGAGCAGTCTACAACGATGTTCGTCGGCAGTTTGGCCTTGATCATTGCCTGCTCAGCGACAGCAACGGAAACCGTGTCGTAATTCGGGCCGCTATCGCCACCGCGCAGCACGACATGGCCGTGCGGGTTGCCCTTGGTGCGGACGATGGCGACACGGCCGTCGTTGTTCAGACCGAGGAAAGAGTGCGGACGCGAGGCGGATAGGATAGCGTTGGTGGCCACGGTGAGGTCGCCGCTGGTGGCATTCTTGAATCCAACCGGAGTAGACAGGCCGGACGACATTTCGCGATGGGTCTGTGATTCCGTCGTACGGGCACCGATGGCGGTCCAGGTAATCAGGTCGCCGTAATATTGCGGGCCGTAGGGGTCAAGCGCCTCTGTGCCTGCCGGGAGGCCGAGGTCGTTAACCTGGAGCAGGAATTCGCGAGCCTTTTCCATGCCGACATTGACCTGGAAAGAGTCATCCATGAACGGGTCGTTGATGTAACCCTTCCAGCCGACAGTTGTACGCGGTTTTTCGAAATAGACGCGCATGACCAGTTGCAGCGTATCGCCGACTTCGTCAGCCAGAGTCTTGAGGCGGCGGGCGTAATCCATGCCGGCAACAGGGTCGTGAATGGAGCAGGGGCCGACAACGACGAACAGGCGGTGATCCTTGCGGTCGAGAATGTCACGCATCAGCTTGCGGCCGTGTGATACCGTTTTGGTCGCCTTAGCGGAAATCGGTAGCTTGGCATGGATCTCGGCCGGCGTCGGCATAGCGTCGAAGGCGGAGACGTTGATGTTTTCCAGGGTTGGGGTCGTCATTTGGTCAGCTCGCGAATCATGTCTTTCACCGCTAGCACCTTGTCGTTCAAGGATGGGCAGTGACGTAAAAGGGAAATTTTATCCTGTCCGGCTAATTTATAGTTCCGGTTGTTCTGGATCAAATGAATAATCTTGATCGGTTCGATAGGCGGGTTTTTCGAAAATTCTGGTCCAAATTGCAAAGTGATTTGGTCAGTCGAGGCATCGAGTTTCTGGATGTACAGTGGCTTGGCGATCAGGCGTAGGCGATGCGTGGCCAGTAGCGACTGACCCTGCAAAGGCAGTTCGCCGAAACGGTCAATCAGTTCTTCCTGCAACGTATCGATTTCCTCGGCACTTTCGCAGTTGGCCAGACGCTTGTACAGCGTTAGGCGCTCGTGGACGTCCGGACAGTAGGCGTCAGGCAGCAGGGCAGGGGTGCGCAGGTTGATTTCGGTGGAAATGCCGAGCGGTTGCGTCAGATCGATGTTGTCCAGCGATTTGCCCTGCTTGAGGTGGGCGACGGCGCGGTTGAGCATGTCGGTGAAGACATTGAAGCCGACTTCCTGCATCTCGCCCGACTGGTTGTCGCCGAGCACTTCGCCGGCACCACGGATTTCCAGGTCGTGCATGGCGAGAAAGAAGCCGGCGCCGAGCTCCTCGGACATCTGGATGGCTTCCAGGCGCTGCTTGGCCTGCTTGGTCATCACTTTTTCGTCCTGCACCAATAGGTAGGCGTAGGCCTGGTGGTGCGAACGGCCGACGCGGCCGCGCAGCTGGTGCAACTGGGCAAGACCGAACTTTTCCGAGCGGTTGATCAGGATGGTGTTGGCGTGCGGGTTGTCGATGCCGGTTTCGATGATCGTCGTGCACAGCAGCAGGTTGGCGCGTTGGCTGGTGAAATCGCGCATTACCCGCTCCAGTTCGCGTTCGTTCATCTGGCCGTGGCCAATCACGATGCGCGCCTCTGGGACCAGCTTCTCGAGCTTTTCCCGCATGTTTTCGATGGTGTCGACCTCGTTGTGCAGGAAATACACCTGGCCGCCGCGCTTCAGTTCGCGCAGCACGGCTTCGCGGATGATTCCGTCGGAGAACTTGGAGACGAAGGTCTTGATGGCCAGACGCTTCTGCGGTGCGGTGGCGATTACCGAGAAGTCGCGCAGGCCTTCCATCGACATGGCCAGCGTGCGCGGGATCGGCGTTGCGGTCAGGGTCAGCACGTCGACCTCGGCACGCATGGCCTTCAGCGTCTCCTTCTGGCGCACGCCGAAACGGTGTTCCTCGTCGATGACGACCAGGCCGAGGCGGTTGAACTTGACGTCCTTGCCGATCAGCTTGTGGGTGCCGATGATGATGTCGATCTTGCCCTCGGCCAGTTCCTGCAACGCCTGCGCCGATTCCTTGGCGGTCTTGAAGCGCGAGATTTCGGCGACCTTGACGGGCCAGTCGGCGAAGCGGTCGACGAAGGTCTGGTAATGCTGTTCGCAGAGCAGGGTGGTCGGGCAGAGTACCGCGACCTGCTTGCCGCCGGCCACCGCGCAGAAGGCGGCGCGCAGGGCGACCTCGGTCTTGCCGAAGCCGACGTCGCCGCAGACCAGCCGGTCCATCGGCTTGCCGGAGCGCATGTCTTCAATCACGGCGGCGATGGCCTGGGCCTGATCGTTGGTTTCCTCGAAACCGAAACCGTCGGCGAAGGCCTCGTAGTCGTTTTCCTGGAATTCGAAGGCGTGGCCTTGGCGGGCGGCACGGGCAGCATACAACGCTAGCAGTTCGGCCGCGGTGTCGCGTGCTTGTTCGGCGGCCTTGCGTTTGGCTTTTTCCCACTGACCGGAGCCCAAAGTGTGCAGTGGCGCGGCTTCCGGCTCGGCGCCGGAATAGCGCGAGATGACATGCAGCTGGGCCACCGGCACGAACAGCTTGGCGTCGTTGGCGTAATGCAGTTCAAGAAATTCCTGCTCGCCGGTACCGAGGTCCATGCGGATCAGGCCGCGGTAGCGGCCGATACCGTGGCTCTCGTGGACCACCGGATCGCCGACCTTGAGTTCGGTCAGGTCCTTCAACCAGTTGTCGAAGCTGGCCTTGCGCGCGGCTTCGCGGCGAGTCCGGCGCGGCGCGCCGGCGTAAAGTTCGGTTTCGGTGATGAAAGACAGACCGGGCAGGGCGAAACCACCGTGCAGCGGGCCGACGCCCAAGGCCAGCGGTGCATCGCCGGCTGCAAAAGCGGCAAAGTCGGCACTGGCGGCGGGCTTCAGGCCGTGTTCGGCGAGCATGGTGGCCAGCGTTTCACGGCGGCCGGCCGATTCGGCAAGCAGCAGAACGCGGCCTTTGACGCTGGCGAGGTGATTTTTCAGCTTGCCGAGCGGGTCTTCAGCGCGGCGATCGACGGCGATATCGGGTAGTGCAGTCGTTGCCTGGTTTTCGGTGTTGGGCGAAAACGCCAGTCGACCATAGGATTTTGCCGACGCGAAGAACGCCTCGTCTGTCAGGAACAATTGCTCCGGCGGCAGCAGTGGCCGAGCCTTGTCCCCTTGCAGCAGGGCGTAGCGCGAGCGGGTTTCGGCCCAGAAGGCGGCAATAGCGGCCGGCGCGTCGCCGTGAGTGACGAAGGTGGCATCCTCGGGCAGGTAGTCGAAAACAGTGGCCGTTTCGTCGAAGAACAGTGGTAGATAGTACTCGATGCCGGCGCTGGCGATGCCTTGCGAAACATCCTTGTAGATGCCCGATTTGGCTGGGTCACCCTCGAAGGTTTCGCGGAAGGATTGGCGAAAATGGGTGCGGCCCTTGTCGTCCATAGGAAATTCGCGCGCTGGTAACAGACGCACTTCCGGCACCGGATAAACAGTGCGCTGGGTGTCGACGTCGAAGGTCTTGATGCTCTCGATCTCGTCGTCGAACAGGTCGAGTCGGTAGGGCAGTTGCGAGCCCATCGGGAACAGGTCGATCAGCCCGCCGCGGATCGAGTATTCGCCGGGCGATACCACCTGTGTGACATGGGCGTAGCCGGCCAGCGTGACCTGGCTGCGGAACTTTTCAGCATCGAGTTTCTCCCCCTTTTTGAAGGCGAAGGTGTAAGCCGCGAGGAAGGCCGGCGGTGCTAGCCGATAGACAGCTGTCGACGCTGGTACGAGCAGGATTTCTAACTCCCCCTGCATTGCCGCCCAGAGGGTTGCCAGGCGTTCGGAAACGAGGTCCTGGTGGGGGGAAAACGTGTCGTAGGGCAGGGTTTCCCAGTCCGGCAACAGGCGCACGCGTAGGCCGGGTCCAAACCAGGGGATTTCGTCGAGCAACCGCTGTGCATCGGCAGCATTGGCGGTTACCACCGCGAGCAGCTTACCTGGATTGCCGAGAGCGATTTCAGCCAAGGCGAGGGCATCCGAGGAGCCGGCCAAGGCGGGCAGGTCGATACGTGAGCCGAACTTGGGTAGTGCGGTGAGAGACAACAGGGAGGGGTAAGCAGACACTGCGAAGCGGAGTGGCGTTGCGGACTTTGAATTATAGCCGCTTCGACAACAGCATCTGTTCGTTGTTGCCAGATAGGTAGCGGGGTAATGGCCACAAAACCTTGTAGTTGGCGATTTTCTCTTCGTTCATCACTGGCTTGATCTGACAGGGATGCCCCACGAACCAGGCATTTCTTGCGTTCAAGCATGGCCTGTTCTTGGGCTTGGCCTCGACCGCTTTTCGTTTTCCTGTACTGCTCTGGCGATGGCAGCTTGCTCGGCCAATTCTTCGCACTTCTCGCTATCAGCGATTGCTATTTAGGCGTTCGGAAGTGGGGCTAAGCCTGTAGCGCTATCGCTTGTGCGTGATTGGGGTAAAAGCCCAGCAGTGTGACGAATTCGATGTTTTTGACCTCAGGCCGGTGAAATAATGACCGGCAAGAGTAGCTACCCGAACGTCAGCAGTATCAGGAGCATTCATCATGACTGCGTCGCAGAACAAACAGTCGATTTCGCCGGATGGCGAATCCTTCTCTCTGCCCAATCTTGCAGATTATCCGGCGGAGTACGGACGTGTCAGAGCTTTGGCTGAGGTAGCAAGAGATAAAGGGCAGGAGGTGGTGGTTGTAATGGGAGTTGGCTTCGTTGGCGCTGTAATGGCCGCCATCGTGGCGGATTGTGAGGATGAGAACGGCAGGCCGAGTAAATTCGTCATAGGCTGCCAGCGACCATCGACGCGCTCCTTCTGGAAAATTCCGCTGCTCAATCGTGGTATGTCGCCGGTCAAGGCGGAAGATCCGCAGGTCGACGTACTGATTGGCCGCTGCGTGCGCGATAAGCGGACATTGACCGCCACCTACAATAGCCAGGTGCTTGATCTGGCAGATTGCGTGGTTATCGACGTGCAATGCGACTTCCTGAAGCAGGAACTGGGCAACATGAAGTCCGGCGAATGCGACATGGCGGCACTGGAAGCGACTCTGAAAACGGTCGGGCAGCATATACGCCCGGAGTGCCTGGTGCTCATCGAAACCACCGTGGCACCTGGAACGACGGAATTCGTTGCCTGGCCGATCCTGAAGAAGGCCTTTGCCAATCGCGGCATCGCCTCGGTGCCGCTGCTCGCCCATTCTTACGAGCGGGTCATGCCGGGCCGCGAATACGTGGCTAGCATTCGAGATTTCTGGCGCGTCTGTGCCGGTTGCGACGCGGTCGCACGGTCCCGGGTTGAAAAGTTCCTGCGCGAGGTACTTAACACCGACAGGTTCCCGCTGACGGTGATGGACAGGCCGATCGAGTCGGAAACAGCCAAGATCGTCGAGAACGGTTACCGGGCAACCATTCTGGCCTATCTGCATGAATGGTCGCTGTTTGCCGAGCGCAACGGCGTAGACCTGATCAAGGTGGTCGATGCCATCAAGATGCGACCGACGCATAGCAACATGATCTTTCCCGGACCGGGCATCGGCGGCTACTGCCTACCCAAGGATGGCGGCCTAGGCTACTGGGCCTACAAGCATATCCTCGGCTTCGAGGATGGAGACAAGGTGTTCCGCATTACGCCGACGGCGGTGGATATCAACGATACTCGCGCCTTGCACGTTGCCGAGCTGACCCGCGACGCGCTGCGCAACATGGATCGCTATATCGCGGCCTCGCAAGTGCTGATCGCCGGTGCCTCGTACCGGCAGGATGTCGGTGACACTCGCTACAGCGGCTCGGAATTGGTCGTTCGCAAGCTGACCGAAATGGGCGCCGAGATGCGGGCGCACGATCCGTATGTCGAGCAATGGTGGGAGTTTGCCGAACAAGATGCCTATCCGACTTCAGGGCTGTCATGGAAGCGCTTTTTTCGCAACCAGGACGAGTTGTCATCACTGAAGGTCGAGAATGACTTGGGAGAGGCGCTGAAGGGCGTCGATGCGTTAATCCTGGCAGTGCCGCACGATGCCTATCGGCAATTGATGCCGGATCAGGTCGTCGCATGGGCTGGTAAGCCGATTGCCGTGGTGGACTGTTTCGGCCTTCTGGACGATGCCACGATTGCCCGTTACTTCGAGCTTGGCTGCGAGGTTAAGGGGCTGGGGCGCGGCCATATCCAGCGCATCAAGCAGGCCGTACGCCGCTCCTGAACTCAAAAGAGCAGTTGAACTGCCAAACCGGGACTCAAAGAATGGTCAGAACCTTTTCTGGGGGACGACCAAGGGCTGCCTGTCGGCCATTGATCACGATGGGCCGCTCAATCAGTCGAGGATGGCTTGCCATGGCGTTGATCAGCGCATCCTGGCCAAGCGACGGACTGTCGAGTCCGAGTTCCTTGTATTCCGCTTCGCCCTTGCGCATCAGTGCTCTGGCATCATCCATGCCGAGCAAGGCCAGTAAGTCACGGATTTCTTCGGTTGAGGGTGGTTGTTCGAGGTAGGCGACAACTTTTGGTGTCAGGCCATGCGCCTCCAACAGGGCGAGCGTCTCACGGCTCTTGGAGCAAAGCGGGTTGTGATAGATCGTTATGGTCATGCTCAGTCTCACATACCGAGCGAGTTCAATAGGTCATCGTGCTCGCTAGTAGCGGTTTCAGCACAGGCTATCTTCGGCTGGGCGTTGACCTGCGCAAGCAGTTCGTCGGGGTCCGGTGCGTCGCCGCTTTCAAAATCGTTGAGCTTGATGAATTCGGTGCGGTCCATGGCCAGTTCGAGATAGAAAATGTTGTTGCGACCGGTATAGAAGGTGACGCGCCGCGATTCCGGTTTGTCGAGATTGGTGTCGACACTGAGCATGACTTGCTTGTTGAGGGCCAGCATCTTGGGCTGATTTTGCGTGATGTGAGTCTGCAGCTCGCGGGCAACCTTGCCGGTGAAGTCACCGACAATCTGGTTCATCAACTCACCCATGACATTGCCGACCTCGTCCGATGTGTGCGAGGTGGCCAGATCTTCCTTGGCCATCCCCATGTGCAGCATGTAACTTTCATACAACTCCATGGCAGCGGAGGCTGAGAAGTTAATGACTACCAGTCCGGAAAAACCGCCATCGAAAAGTACGAAACAGCCGATATCCGGTTTGAGGCAGGTCTTGGTGATCCGCTGAACCATGCCGGAATAATGAATCTGGCTTTGCGTCGCGATTGAAAGCACCTTGGTGACCGAGTTGCAAAGGCTTCTAAGGATATCTTCGGTGCCGTACACCATGGCGTCGGATGTGTTCATGATTCGGAATTCGGCCATCAATGAAATAAGTTCCATATATAGCACAGGTGATAGCAATGTTCGCTATCAATTGCCCCATAGAGGCCGGAATGCGAGGGTTATTCGCGGTGTTGCGATGACTGATGCGTATGGTATGGCGATGTCATTGTCATAAATTTGTTGCAGTGACTCTGACGGCACGGCGCAGGCAAGCGTTTGAAGAGGTAGGAGAAATGGACTCAAAGAAAGTCATGGAGCGGCGCAAGGAAGGGCAACGGCGTCATTGCGATTTTGGACCGCCACAAGGCTTAACCGAGCGCCGTATCAACATTGAGCGCCACTTGTTTAACTGGGAAGAGGATTCAGCGTGGGGGCTGGGAAAAAATGGCCGTGTCCAGAAGCCGTCCTGGGAATTCCCCCTTCGGTCGCTGACGGCCATGCCCTTTCAGTGCTTTGGCCGCTCAGAGGCCAGCATTGCTACCGTAGCCTCGTCGCTTACTCCGCTATGTTCTGTGAAATAGCCGCAGAGCGGACATTTGAAGCCTGGGGGGCAATTGTGCTCGCGAGCACAGTCAGCTTGCGTTTCGTCTGTCAGTACCAATTCGCGAACTGCTTCGCAACGAGCGAGGGGAGAGTCAAAGTAGGACATCGAAATCTCCGTGAGAGCAAGGTATTTTTCTCAGCATAGTCGATCGGGTGCTGATGTCCATGATCTTGCCGGAATCGCTGATTGCTCAAGATACCGAGCAAACCAGCCGGTAACGCTTGTCGACGGGTGCTCACCCGGTTCCAGTTGGTATTGCTGATGCACTCCGCCAAGATAGGTCTTTGCTCGCTGATAGGCAGCTGGAGCCAACTTGTCATCGGGTGCGACAAGCATCATTAAGGGCGCGACCAGCAGTTTCAGCGATTGCAATCCGGCATGGTCGATCAATCCACCATGACAAACAAGTGCCTTGACCTGGAAATCCCGTTGGGCCGCGCAGCGAATAGCGGCGGGTGTGGTATCACCGCTGGCGTAGATGCCGAGCGGCAAATCCTGCGTGTCGCCGTCATAACGAATTAGATCCAGGACGTCGAGGAGTCGTTGCACCAGGCGCGGCACGTTTTGGGTCGCGTCGGCAAAACGGAGTTCGTGTGTCGTGAGCAGATCCATGGCCAGAATCGCATAGCCTTCGGCAGCCAGGCCGGCGACTATCGGATCGTCAGCGGGTACACGGTGAGGGCGGGCAATCAGGATAAGGCCACGGGGATGTTCCGGTCGGTCCAGTTGGCCGTGCAAGGAGCCATGCGGCGTATGCAGGGCAATATGACGAATCATCAGGAAAGGCGGACAGGAATACGGTTGGGACCAAAGGCACGACCATCGTGCCCCAATTTTTTGCCGAATCGCCCGGCAATGGCCGTCTGGCAGTGGGGGCAGTGGCCATCGGAGGTCAGACTGTAGCGGCGGATATTGTACCAATCGCGGATAATCAGCGCGGCCTTGCAATTCGGACAAAAAGTCGTGCCGCCCTCGCTATCATGAACATTTCCGGTAAAAACGTAGTGCAGGCCTGCATCGAGCGCAATCCGCCGAGCCAAGCTCAATGTTGCTGCCGGCGTCGGCGGCAGATCATCCATTTTCCAGTCGGGATGGAAGGCGGAAAAGTGCAGCGGCACGTCGGAGCCCAATTCCTTCGCTACCCAGGTCGCCAGTTCGTTGATTTCCTCCGGGCTATCGTTTTGCCCCGGAATGAGCAGGGTCGTGATCTCTAGCCAGCAGTCGGTGTCATGGTGGATATAGGCCAGAATATCGAGGACTGGTTGCAGGTGGCCAACGCACAGCTTGTGGTAGAACGACTCGGTGAAGGCCTTGAGGTCGACGTTGGCCGCATCCATAACAGCAAAGAATTCGCGGGCCGGTTCGCGATGGATGTATCCTGCAGTCACGGCGACATTGCGGATGCCCTGTTCGCGGCAGGCAAGCGCTGTGTCGATAGCGTATTCGGCGAAGATTACCGGATCATTATAAGTATAGGCCACCGCATCGGCTCCGTAGCGCTGGGCGGCATTGGCAATCATTTGCGGGGTGGCACTATCCATCAGGCGATCCATGTCCTTCGATTTCGAAATATCCCAGTTCTGGCAGAACTTGCAGGCCAAGTTGCAACCGGCCGTGCCGAACGACAGGATGCTGCTGCCGGGATAGAAATGATTGAGCGGTTTCTTCTCGACCGGATCGATGCAAAAACCCGAGGAGCGGCCGTAGGTGGTCAGCTGCATGGCGCCATCGACCATCTGGCGGACAAAGCAGGCGCCGCGCTGGCCTTCGTGCAGTTGGCAGTCGCGCGGGCAAAGGTCGCACTGGACGCGGCCGTCGGGCAGCGCATGCCACCAGCGGCCCGTGTGAAGTAGGGCAGATTGGCTCATGGCTGTTCCTCCTTCCATTTCTTGACCGTATAGCGTTCTAGCTGGACGCCCGGACTCCAGTAGTCGCCGGGCAAACCAGCCTTCTGTTTCAGGTGTGCCATGAACAGGGCGGGAGTCGGCAGTTGCTCCCAGACCTGGGGCAGGAAGGTCGACCGACGCCCGTCGGCGGAAAAGATCACGCCATCGACACCAGGACGCAACTGGGCGAGCGCGTCGGCTTCGTCGGTAAATTCCAGGGGTACGGCCGGCGT
>JAGWUW010000044.1 GCA_028868235.1 Betaproteobacteria bacterium
TACACTTGCGCGTTCATAATTTGCGCCTGATTTCTTTCGGTTTTTTCCCTGATGCTCGAAGCTGACAATCTGGAATGCGTGCGCGGCGAGCGCCGCCTGTTCGCAGGCCTCGGCTTCAAGCTGGAAGCGGGGGAATTACTCTATTTGCAAGGCCGTAACGGTGCTGGGAAGACCAGCCTGCTGCGCATGATCATCGGCTTGCTGCCGCCGGAAGCCGGCGAAATTCGCTGGAAAGGGCAGTCGATTCGCAGCAGCGGCGAGGAATTTCGCGCCGACCTGTGCTACCTCGGCCACCTGAACGCCATCAAGGAAGAATTGACCCCGCTCGAAAACCTGCTCGCCTCGGCCCATCTCGCCGATGAAATGCTGTCCGAGGACGACGCGCTCGACGCACTGGAACAGGTTGGCCTGGCTGGCCGCGAAGACCTCGCCTGCAAATATCTGTCGCAAGGTCAGAAGCGCCGTGTCGCACTGGCCCGCCTAGTCAAGGAACGCCGCCCCCTGTGGGTACTCGATGAACCCTTCGTTGCCCTCGACGTGGCCGCCGTCGACTGGCTGACTAGCATCATTTCCGGCCACCTGCAACGTGGCGGCCTGGCCGTGATGACCACGCACCAGTTGGTCGGCATCGCCGCAGGCACTGTGCGCGAATTGAAGCTCAGTTGAGGCCGCCGCGATGTTGAAGATCATCCTTGCTGTCGTCGGTCGCGACCTAAAGCTGGCCATGCGCCGCCAAGCCGACATCGTGTCGGCGCTCTTCTTCTTCGTCATCGTTGTCAGCCTGTTCCCGCTCGGCATCGGCCCGGAAGCCGACCTGCTGCGCAAACTGGCCCCCGGTGTGCTGTGGGTGGCCGCCCTGCTCGCTACCATGCTGTCGCTGCCCCGCCTGTTCGCCGACGACCATCGCGACGGCACGCTCGAACAACTGGCCCTGGCACCGCACCCGCTTGGCCTGGTTGTTACCGGAAAAGTGATCGCTCACTGGCTGGTTTCTGGCTTGCCGCTGGCGCTGATCGCCCCGGTGCTGGGCATCCAGTTCGACCTGTCCAACGACGCTCTGCTCGTCCTCACCGGCGCCATCCTCCTCGGCACTCCGGCCCTGTCCAGCATCGGTGCCATCGGCGCGGCATTGACCCTAGGCTTACGCGGTGGCGGTGTTTTGCTCTCGCTACTCGTTCTGCCCTTGTACATCCCGGTGCTAATATTCGGCGCTGGCGCGGTTGACGCGACGGTGTCCGGACTCGGGGGGGAAGGACACCTGTCGTTGCTAGCCGCCATGACTCTTGCTTCACTCGGCTTCGCCCCCTGGGCCTCGGCCGCCGCCTTGAAAATCGCCCTCGAATGACTGACCGCTTCAATCTCTACAAATATGCTGCGCCGGCCACCTTCTACCCACTAGCCGGCAAGCTGATCCCTTGGTTCGCCGCCGCCTCGGTTATCTTTGGTCTGGCCGGGCTGTATCTCGGCATGCTGGTCGCCCCAACCGATTTTCAGCAGGGCGAGGGCTACCGTATCATCTTCATCCACGTTCCCGCCTCGTGGATGTCGATGTTCATCTATCTGGTCATGGCCTTCTGGGCAGCTATCGGGCTAGCCTTCAACACCCGGCTGTCAGGCATGATGGCCCAAGCCTTGGCGCCAACCGGTGCCTTGATGGCCTTCCTGTCCCTGTGGACCGGCGCTCTGTGGGGGAAGCCGATGTGGGGTGCGTGGTGGGTGTGGGATGCCCGCCTGACCTCCGAACTGATCCTCCTTTTCCTGTACATCGGCTACATGGCCCTGACTGCTGCCATCGACGATCCGCGCCGGGCCGACAAGGCCGGTGGCCTCTTGCTTCTGGTCGGCGTGGTCAACGTCCCGATCATCTATTTCTCGGTCAAATGGTGGAACACCCTGCACCAGGGTTCCACCGTCAATCTGACTAAGTCGTCGATGGCCACTACCATGCTCTACGGCATGCTGCTCATGGCCCTGTGCTTCTGGATGTATTCCATCGCCGTCGCTTTCATGCGCGTTCGTACCATCATGCTCGAACGCGAGCGGCACACTGACTGGGTCAAGGCCGAGCTGGAGGGTGATGCCCGATGATCTACTGGAACAGTTTTGCCGACTTCATCCACATGGGAGGCTACGGCCTCTACGTCTGGGGTTCCTTCGGCGTCAATGTGCTGATCATGGCGATTGAACCGATCGTGGTCACTCGCAATCAAAAAGCCACCAAGGCCCGTCTGAAACGCCAGATTCGCGCAGAAAGCAGAAGTACCGAATGAAATCCCGTCACAAGAAACTCGCCCTGATCGGCGGCGCCCTGGCCATTGTCGGCATCATTGCCGCCCTTGTCCTCAATGCCCTGAACAGCAATATTGCCCTCTACATTTCGCCGACCGATGTCGCTGCCGGCAAAGCGCCACAAGGCAAGGCCTTCCGTATCGGCGGCCTGGTCAAGGACGGCAGCCTGCAGCGTCAAGCTGACGGCGTCACCATTGCCTTCGTGGTAACCGATACCGCAAAGGACATGACTGTTCATTACAAAGGCATCCTCCCCGACCTGTTCAAGGAAGGCAAAGGCGTCGTCGCCCAGGGCAGGATGGCTGCCGATGGCACCTTCACTGCAAGCGAGGTGCTGGCCAAGCACGACGAAAACTACATGCCGCCGGAAGCTGCCAAGGCGGTGGACGACGCCCAGAAGGGTGCCAACAAGCACGTTTCTCCATCTTCCCTAAGCGACAAGCCCAAAGCGAGCTACTGAGCATGATTCCCGAACTCGGCCATTTCGCCCTCATCCTCGCCGCACTGGTTGCCCTGATCCTCGGCACCCTGCCACTGATCGGCGCCCACCGGAACCGCATGACCTGGGTTGCCATCGCCCGCCCAGCTGCCACCGCGATGGCACTACTGATCACATTTTCTTTTGCCTGCCTGACCCAAGCCTTCGTCACCAACGATTTCTCGGTCGTGTATGTCGCCCAGCACTCCAATTCATTACTTCCCATTCAATATCGCATCGCTGCGGTCTGGGGTGGCCACGAGGGATCGCTGCTGCTGTGGATACTGATGCTCAGCTGGTGGGCTTTCATGGTCGCTATGCTCTCCCGTCAGCTACCGGAAAACATGGTGGCCCGCGTGCTCGGTACGCTCGGTCTTGTCGGCTTTGGTTTCCTGCTCTTCATCCTGATCACCTCCAACCCCTTTGAGCGCCTGTTGCCTGGTGCTGCTGAGGGCCGTGACCTGAATCCCTTGCTCCAGGACCCAGGCCTAGTCATCCATCCGCCGCTGCTTTATATGGGCTATGTCGGTTTCTCGGTAGCTTATGCCTTCGCTGTTGCCGCCCTGCTCTCCGGCAAGCTTGACGCCGCCTGGGCACGCTGGTCGCGGCCATGGACCATGGGTGCTTGGATCTTCCTGACCCTCGGCATCGCCATGGGATCGTGGTGGGCCTACTATGAACTGGGCTGGGGGGGCTGGTGGTTCTGGGATCCAGTCGAAAATGCCTCGTTCATGCCCTGGTTGGTCGGCACCGCACTGATTCACTCACTGGCCGTCACGGAAAAACGCGGCAGCTTCAAGAACTGGACCGTTCTGCTCGCTATTGCGGCCTTCTCGCTGTCACTACTCGGTACCTTCCTGGTCCGCTCAGGTGTGCTGACTTCGGTCCATGCGTTCGCCACCGACCCGCGACGCGGTGTTTTCATCCTGATCTTCCTCGTCGCCGTCATCGGCTCATCGCTCGCCCTGTTTGCTGCCCGTGCGCCCAAGGTCGGCCTGGGCGGCCGTTTCGGGTTGATCTCGCGCGAATCGCTACTGCTCACCAATAACGTCCTGCTCGTCGTCGCCTGCGCCACCGTATTGCTCGGTACGCTGTATCCGTTGCTGATCGATGCGCTCGGCGTCGGGAAGATCTCGGTCGGTCCTCCATACTTCAATGCGGTGTTCGTACCCGTCATGACGCCCATCCTGTTCTTGGTCGGTGTTGGTCCCTTCGCCCGCTGGAAGGAAGCTTCCGTTCCCGAAATTGCCAAAGCCGTGCAGTGGGCGCTCGCAGTCGGTGCCGTCGTCGCCGTCGCCTTGCCGCTACTCTATGGACAGTGGCACGCAATGACCGCCCTCGGCCTGCTGCTGGCCGGGTGGATCGTCGCTACCGCAGCCCTCAATTTCATCGAACGTGCCCAACACACCAGGGCCGGACGCAGCTTCACGGCCGCTGCCCTGAGCCAACCGCGCACCTTCATCGGTATGCATCTGGCGCACATTGGCGTTGCCGTCTTCGTCGTCGGCGTGACGATGGTCAGTAGCTACCAGGAAGAAAAGGATATCAAGCTGGCGCCCGGCCAGTCGGTCGATGTCGCTGGCTACCATTTCACCTTTAACGGCGTTAAATCGGTCGACGGGCCGAATTACGTTGCCGCTCAAGGCGATTTCGATCTGGCGAAGGATGGCAAATTCCTACGCAAGATGAACCCTGAGAAGCGCAACTACCAGTCGTCTGCCATGCCGATGACTGAAGCCTCGATCGATGCTGGCTTCCTGCGCGACGTCTATGTCTCGCTCGGCGAACCGATCGACCGCGACAAGCCGGAAGCCGAATGGGCCGTGCGCGTCTATTACAAACCCTACGTCGACTGGATCTGGGGCGGCTGCATGCTGATGGCACTCGGCGGCCTGATGGCCATCCTCGACCGTCGCTACCGCGTCAAGGCACGCATTGCCGCCAACCTCCCTGCCGGAACCCAACAAGCATGAATCGTTATTACTGGATCCTCGGCGGCTTTGCCGCCCTCGTCGTGCTGCTCGCCGTCGGCCTCAACCTGAACCCGCGCGACGTTCCCTCCCCCCTCGTCGGCAAGCCTGCCCCAGCCTTCACCTTGAGCCAGTTGGCCGAACCGGATAAGACGCTGAGTCCGCAGGACATGCGAGGCAAGGTCTGGCTGTTCAACGTCTGGTCCTCATGGTGCGTTTCCTGCCGCCAGGAACACCCGGTTCTGGTCGAATTCTCCCGGAAAGTCGATGTGCCCCTGATCGGGCTCAATTACAAGGAAGTGCGCGGCGATGGTGAATTCGACATGAGCAAGATGCCAGCCGAAGAGGAAAAGAAACTCGCTTTCCAACGAGCCAACCAGTGGCTGTCGCAACACGGCAACCCGTACAAGCTGACGGTAATGGACCTCGATGGCCGCGTCGGCATCGACTATGGTGTTTACGGCGTACCGGAAACTTACGTCATCGACAAAAGCGGCGTCATCCGCATGAAGCACACCGGTCCCATCTCTCCGGAAATCCTGACCCAGAAAATCCTGCCACTGCTGGCGGAGTTGAATAAATGAAGCGCCTCACCGCAGCCCTGCTGCTTGGTCTGGTGCTGAACGCGCCGTCCTTCGCCTCCACCGCCACCGAAGCCGCCCTGGCCGACGACCCAGTCGCCGAAAAACGCCTGCTCGGCCTTTCCGAGGAATTGCGCTGCCTGGTCTGTCAGAATCAGAACATCGCCGACTCCAATGCGGAGCTAGCCCAAGATTTGCGCCACGAAATCCGCGGCATGATCAAGGCCGGCAAGACCGACAAGGAAATCATCGATTTCATGGTTGCTCGCTACGGCGATTTTGTTCTCTACCGTCCACCACTGCAAGGCAACACCCTGTTGCTGTGGGGGGGGCCGATCGCCCTGCTCATTTTCGGCCTTGTCGCCCTGATTGCTTACCAGCGCCGTCGCGCCACGCGCGTTGCTGCCCAGGACCAGCCGCTTTCCGCCGATGAGACCAGCCGCGCCGATGCGCTGCTCAAGGAACTCGATACCAAATGACCCTGTTTGCCATCTTTGCCACCCTGCTCATTCTGGTGGTCGCCGCCTTCGTCCTGCCTCCGCTATGGCTCGGCCTGCGGGTGCCGAAATCCCGGGCCGATCGCAAGACGGCTAATCTAGCCATCCTCCGCGACCAACTGGCCGAACTCGAACGCGAGAAAATGGAAGGCTCGCTGGCCGATGCCGACTTCGAACAGGCCAAACGTGAACTACAGCGCCGCCTTCTCGAGGAGGTGGAGCCCGCACCCGATGAAACGGCACCAGCCTCGCACGCGCCGACCCGCAAAACCGCCATTGCCATCCTGCTCCTCCTGCCCATCCTCGGCCTGCTCGGTTACCGTCTGCTCGGCAACCCACGCGCCCTCGACCCGGAACAAACCGTCGCACCGCCGGCCATGACCCAGGATCAGATCGAAGGAATGGTCGCCAAACTAGCCGAACGCCTGAAAGCTAACCCGGATGATCCAAAGGGTTGGTTGATGCTTGCCCGCTCCTATAAGTCCATGGGCCGCTATTCCGAGGCCGCCGATGCCTTTGGCAAGGCCGGACAGTTCGTTGATGACAATCCTGACCTGCTGGCAAGTTACGCCGAAACCATTGCCATGGCCGAAGGCAAGGGTTTGCGAGGCAAGCCGACCCAACTCATCGAGAAAGCGCTGAAGATCGATCCCAAGCATGCCCATAGCCTCTTCCTGGCCGGAGCCGCCGCCATGGAAAGTGGTGATAACAAGAAGGGGATCGCCTACTGGGAAGCTTTGTTGCCACAAGTAGAGCCAGGCTCTGAAATCGACCAAATGCTGCGTAACGGCATCGACAAGATGAAGGCGGGCAAGTAGGAGGCAAGCGCGTGGTCGACCTCTCCCGCCGCGCCTTTTTTCGCGGCCGAGCACGGCCCAAGGCCGAAAAGCGGCCACCTTGGGCCTTGCCGGAAGCCGACTTCATTGACTGCTGTACGCGCTGTAATGCCTGCATCGCGGCCTGTCCTACGCGTATTCTGACCATCGGCGACGGGGGCTACCCAACCGTCGACTTTCGCGAAGGTGAATGTACCTTCTGCAGCGCCTGCGTCGCTGCCTGCCAACCCAAAGCCCTCCTCTGCCACGATGGACAACCGGCCTGGCCTTATAAGGCTCTCATTGGAGAAGACTGTCTGCCACACCAAGGAGTCGAATGCCGGGTATGCGGCGATTTCTGCGACACTTGGGCCATTCGCTTTCAGCCCCGCCTGGGCGGCAGTCCGCTACCGGAAATCGATACCGATAAGTGCACCGGCTGCGGCGCCTGCGTCGCTCCCTGTCCGACGGTCGCGATAGCGCTCAACCTCCCTATTCCAGGTTAGGCGAGATCAGGGGCGGCGGCGAAAAGCCCAGTTCGACCATTTCTGCCTCCAATTTGATCCTTAGGACCAGCAACCCGCGTAGGGATTGGCGCGCCTTATCCTCCGCCCAACCGTCATGATGCTGGCGTAAACAGGCCTCGACTTCAGGGCGGTTAGCCAGATTCACACGACAGATTGCAGCATAACGATGAATCTCGTTGTCTAACTCCTGCAATTCGCGATCATAATGTTCGAATCCGCTCATCTTTTCCGCCATCCCGGAGAATGTTCACATGCACTGGTTAACGCTGCCCGAGCCTCGAACCGACGTCAAGCTGGCCTTTCATGACCTGCCTTCGGCAAAAGCCTGGCTGGCCATGCAGCCCCAGACACAGCCCATGCATATGTTGAACGCCATTGGCGAACAGATCGATGCCATCGAAGGCTCGGTCCTCCCCCCGCCGCTGGCCGTCGATTTGCTCAATCTGCTCCGTTCGGCCGCTGTTCCCGGCCAAAATGCCATCGAAACGCGCTACCTCCGCAAACCCTTACCAATGTCGAGCGAAGACGAGCGCTGTTTCGAACTCGCCCAAAAACTCTGGTTGCGACTTGGCGTGGTCTATCTGCGCCTCGCTCCACATTTCTCGCCAACGGACAAATGCTTGCCCCTGCATCGCGCGGCCTGTGCTTTCCGAATGGCTCAATACTGCCATTTCCAGGCGGCACGCGAATGTCCGGTACTTATCGATCATCTGCTGTTCAGCATTCTGACGCAGGCCGAGGCCAGTGGCGTTCTGCGCCAGGCATTGCCCGATCCGGACTTTCGCCATCTCGGCGAGGCCAATATCGCCGGCCATCTGGCCTGGGCCTTCATGCTACGCCTGATCGATCCCTATCGCTTGTCGGCCGCCCAACTTACCGTAGCCAACCGGGCCATCAGCCGCTGGCGCGAGTTGACCGGCTTTCAGTCCATACCGGACGACGACCCCAAGGCTCATTCAGTAGACCTGGCCCCCCTATTTGGCGGTGATCCGCTTCCAGAAGGCGTGCCGCGCTGGCTAGAAGTCCGCAAGGTCGAGCGCAAGATCGAGCAGCGCATCGCAGCCCTACAATCTGGTGAAAGTCCCGAGTCGCTAAAGTTGGGCCGCGAACTCTCCGGTGCTGCCTGCATACACCTGCTCCGGGAGATGGAAGCTAGCCTGGAGACTCATGTCAGCGTTCGCTCGACTGAAATCGGAGAAATCGAGCTCGCGTTCGGTCCCGAACATTGCTTCAATGTCCTGACTGGCGAAGCACTCAATCCCAGCAGTACCCTGGATACCACTAGTGCCACACTTGCCCACCAGCGCGTTGCCCTGTTCGGTTTCGACCGGGTATCAACCATGCCGACCAGCGTCAAGCGCCTGGATGTGCCGAGCGAGAAATGGATACTGGTCGATGGCAAAGCCGTCCGCGCCGATGATGCCAAAGCGGCTCGACGCCTCGCTCCCTGCCTTATCGCGTCGATTGTTGACGAAAAACCCCGTCTCGGGGTCCTGCTCGGCCTGCGAACATCCACAACTGGTGCCTTGAGCGCGACCCTGAAATGGTATGCCGATCCTGTCGAAGCCGGCCGACTCGCCCGAACCCGTTCGCAGGAACGCAATCAGCCGATCACCCCGGCCTTCCTGATGCACGAAGGCGACCAGTACTCCCTGCTAGTGCCCGCCAATGCGGCCGTTCGACTGGAGATCGGGCTCAGTTTCCAGGGTGCAACCTTGAGCCACTTCTTACCAACTGAAGTGCTCGAACGCGGCGTCGACTTCGTCCGCTATGCCGTCACGTGGCAATAAGCTAGCCATAAAAAACCCGCCAGTTGGCGGGTTTTGCAGAGATAGACAAGCCGCTAAACGCGGCTATCTCGATCACTCGAAGTCGATAATGACCTGATCCACCGACAGGCTTTCACCGACGGCAGCAGAAATCTTCTTGACCTTGCAATCCTGCTCGGCCTTGAGGATGTTTTCCATCTTCATGGCTTCGATGACCGCCAGCTTCTCACCGGCCTTCACTTCCTGGCCGACCTTGACCGCGATTTCGCGCAGCAGGCCCGGCATCGGGGAGAGCAGGAACTTCGATAGATCAGGAGCTGGCTTCTCAGGCATCAGGGCCAACAGTTCGGCGGCGCGAGCGCTCATGACCATGAAGTCGGCGCGCGTGCCCCAGTGGAACAGGCTGTACTTGGTCTTGTGACGCTCGACCTGCAGAGTGAACTCTTCACCGTTGCAGGTACCGCTGAACAGCGATTCACCGAGTTTCCAATTGGAGAGGATCTCGTACTGCTCGCCCTTGTATTCGACATGGTAGCCGCCGGGAATCGGACGGGCGGTCACCGGGTGGTGCTCGTTGCCATCCTTGTTCAGGCGGACGACCATCCACTGGTCGCCAACAATGCGCTCATGACCCTGCAACTGACCGGAAACGGAGGCCGAACGGTCGGTGTAGGCGCGGTAGACGTAGGCGGCGACAGACACCAGCAAGGCTGGATCATCGTGCGGCACCATCGAGGCATCGAAACCCGTCGGGTAATGCTTGGGAATGAAACCGGTGTCGAAGATGCCGGAATGGAAAACCGGATGCTGCATCAGCGCGGCCTGGAACGGAATGTTAGAGGAAATTCCGCGAATAACGAAACCATTGAGCGCGTCGCGCATGCGAGCGATAGCCTGCTCACGGGTAGCACCATGCACGATCAGCTTGGCAATCATCGAGTCATAGAACATCGAGATCTCACCGCCGTCGTAAACGCCGGTATCGACGCGCACCTGGCCCGAGATTTCCTTGGGCGGCTGGAACTTCACCAGACGACCGGTAGACGGCAGGAAGCCGCGGAACGGGTCTTCGGCGTTGATCCGGCACTCCATGGCCCAACCATTGATCTGCACATCGGCCTGGGTCAGCGGCAGCTTTTCGCCATAAGCAACACGGATCATCTGCTCGACCAGGTCGAGGCCGGTGATCAGTTCGGTAACCGGGTGTTCCACCTGCAGGCGGGTGTTCATTTCCAAGAAGTAGAACTCCTTGGTCGCACCGGACACCACGAATTCAACCGTACCGGCCGATTCGTAATTCACGGCACGGGCGAGGGCCACGGCCTGTTCGCCCATCGCCTTGCGCATGTCGGCGTCGACGAAGGGGCTCGGCGCCTCCTCGATGACCTTCTGGTGACGGCGCTGGATCGAGCAATCACGCTCGTTCAGGTACACGTAGTTGCCGTGCGAGTCGCCCAGCACCTGGATTTCGATGTGGCGCGGCTCCAGCACGTACTTCTCGATAAAGACGCGGTCGTCACCGAAGGAGTTGCGAGCTTCGTTAACGCAGGAGGAGAAGCCTTCGTGTGCTTCGGCGTCGTTGTAGGCCACGCGCAGCCCCTTGCCACCGCCGCCGGCGGAAGCCTTGATCATGACCGGATAGCCGATCTTCTTGGCGATTTCCACGGCGGCGTCAGGGCCGTCAATAGCATCGTTGTGGCCGGGGATGGTATTGACCTTGGCTTCGATGGCCAGCTTCTTGGACTCGATCTTGTCGCCCATCTTGGCGATGGAGTAGTGCTTCGGACCGATGAACTTGATGCCTTCTTCTTCCAGACGACGGGAGAAGGTGGCATTCTCGGACAGGAAGCCGTAACCCGGATGGACGGCCTGAGCACCAGTCTGTTTGCAGGCAGCGATGATCTTGTCGGCAACTAGATAGGACTCTTTCGAGGCAGCCGGGCCGATGCAGACGGCTTCGTCAGCCATATCGACGAACAGGGCGTCCTTGTCAGCCTCGGAGTAAACGGCAACCGTCTTGATGCCCATCTTGCGGGCGGTCTTGATGACGCGGCAGGCAATTTCGCCGCGGTTTGCGATCAGAATCTTGGTGAACATATTCCTTTTTCTCCCTGACGCTTACAGAGGAATGTTGCCGTGCTTGCGCCACGGATTGTCGAGTTTCTTGTCGCGCAGCATGGCCAGCGAACGCGCGATGCGTTTGCGGGTAGCGTGCGGCATGATGACGTCGTCGATGAAGCCGCGTGCTCCGGCCACGAACGGGTTGGCGAACTTTTCCTTGTATTCGGCTTCGCGCTGGGCAAGCTTTTCCGGATCGCTCTTTTCTTCGCGGAAGATAATTTCCACGGCGCCCTTTGGACCCATGACGGCGATTTCGGCCGACGGCCAGGCGAGGTTCACGTCACCGCGCAGGTGCTTGGACGACATCACGTCGTAGGCGCCGCCGTAGGCCTTGCGGGTAATCACGGTAACCTTCGGCACGGTACATTCGGCGTAGGCGTAGAGCAGCTTGGCGCCGTGCTTGATGATGCCGCCGTATTCCTGGGTGGTACCCGGCATAAAGCCCGGGACATCGACAAAAGTCACGACCGGAATGTTGAAGGCGTCACAGAAACGGACGAAACGGGCGGCCTTGATCGAGGACTTGATGTCCAGACAACCAGCCAGAACCAACGGCTGGTTGGCGACGATGCCGACCGGGTGGCCGTCAATGCGGCCGAAACCGATGATGATGTTCTTGGCGTAGTCAGGCTGCAGTTCGA
>JAGWUW010000456.1 GCA_028868235.1 Betaproteobacteria bacterium
GCGCAGTCTGCCGGCACTCAATTGACCATGGACGCGTTTCTGCGTGTTCAGGACGAAGAACCAGTCCCGGCATTTCTGCATTCAGCGCTATGCGCAATGTCGCTACCCACAAAGCGTCCGAAGGATGATACCCAGCCCATACTCCGCGAAGATGGAAAATATGCACTGGCAATCAACCCCAGGCCCATCCTGCAAACCGTCGACGGTAAGCCAACGCTGCGGAGCCTCGGTGTACCATATGGGGCCTATCCTCGCGTCGCGCTGATCTACTTGCTGTCAAAGGCGGTGACCAAGCGTTCGCGTGACGTCTACTTGGGCCGTAATTTCACCGAGTGGATGCGCCGTCTTGGCTATCAGACGGTATCCTATGGACCGCGCGGTACCGCCAATTTGATGAGGGAGCAGGTCGATCGGCTGTTGGCCTGCGAATGGCAAATTCGTTGGGAAGGCAACGAGGGCGGTGACAACGCTTTCGCTGTTCGGGACGTCAAGATTTCGAACGAATATGCCGGATCGCTCGAGAAAAATGGCGCATTTGCGCGCGAGATTCGGATGTCAGAGGCTTTCTACAGTCATCTGCTCGATCATGCCGTTCCGCTCAACGAGGTCGCTATTCGAGAGCTCAAGGGCACGCCGACCGCACTCGACCTCTATACTTACCTTGCGTACCGACTGCCGCGGATCGCTAGTGACCGGGGACAAGTAATCTCTTGGGACCAGCTGGCGAAGCATTTGGGCAATGACGCCGACAGCAAGCGCTTTCGGCAGACCGTGCGCGAGACCATGCAACTGGTTTCCGCAGTTTATCCCAATGCGGATGTCGATTTCAGCGGACGCAAGGTTGTCCTTCGACCTTCACCTGCACCGTTGGAGCGCAAACTCGTCGGGCCGCACCTTCGTGTTATTGGTGCTCAAACGGTGGAAACCGCACCGAGATCATCGGTCGTCAAGGCACCTCGCTTGCCACTTCGTGAGACGAAGACCAGTGAACCGCTGCTGCATTTCCCAGGCGGAAGCCTGACATATGGCGATCGTGAAACAAAATTTCGGGCGATCGGGCTCGATAAGGGCAAGCCGTGGTGCGTAGATACCATGGCGAACGCATTTCGTGCTGGCTTCCCGGGGATCAAACAAGCGCGCACTGATGCTGAGTGGCTGAGAGTGTGGGAAGGGTTCGTGATCAAGTATGCCGAACGGCGCTCGCAAGCAGGCACAAGCTGACCGATGATTTCCGAGCACTTCGCAAGAATCTGAAGTTCGACGGGGGAGGGGAGTAGGGCTGAGCTGGGCGGTTATGCCCGTCGTCAGCAATCACCCCACATCAGATCTCCGCGCCCTCGTTGCTCGTCTGGGTGGCAAGTGGTCAGGCAACACCGCGATGTGCCATTGCCCGTCCCATGCAGACCGAACCCCGTCACTGGCGATCAGGCAAGGCGATCGAGGCATCCTCGTGACCTGCCATGCCGGATGTGATGCTACCGATGTTCTCCGTGGATTGCGCAGGATTTCGAACCTGCCAAGCATTGGCCCCGCTGAGGTAGCTGACCGAAAAGCTCACCGGCCATCAGCCTTCCTCGCCATCTGGCACGCTGGTCGCCAGATCGAGGGCACCCTGGCCGAGAGATACGTCCGCGAAGTCCGCAACATCTGGGCGCCCCTTGAAGACCTGCGCTATCATCCGCGCTGTCCAAGAGGGCAGGGGAGGCTGGTCCAGTTTGAGCCAGCCTTGCTCGTCGCGATGCGCAAGTCGGGCGAGATCGTCGCAATTCAGCGGATTTTCCTCGATCCAACGACTGCCCACTACACAGACAAGCTGGTGCTTGGGCGGGCAATTGGCGCTGCCTGGACCAGCGGGCCGCCCGGTAAGATGATCGGCCTGTGCGAAGGCTTCGAGACTGCCGCGGCATACATTTCGCTCACCGGCATCCAGGCATGGGCCACCATGGGCGCGAAGCGCTTCCACCAGGTCGATATCCCGGCCAGCGTCGAGCGGGTGATCCTGCTTGCCGACAACGATCCCGAAGGACGCCGCGCCGAAGCTCGTGCGCGGGAAGCATTGGCCCGACCGGGACTCGCGATCGACACAGAGTGGCCACCGGGACGCATGAATGACTGGGCGCAGCTCCTGAAGCGGTGAGGGGAGGGGGGCAGCGGGGGATGTGCCGCCGGTCGGCAGCAGACCTCACAATTCTCCCGGAGACCTCCATGACCGCTACGATTTCACGCAGCAGTGCCATTCTCGGCGCTGCGCGCACGCTTGCCGCCAAGCTTCTGCTCGCCATTCCCATCGATCGGGCCG
>JAGWUW010000457.1 GCA_028868235.1 Betaproteobacteria bacterium
ACACTGCGGCGCGCTGGCCAGGCCGAATATCCTGATGTTCGGCGACTGGGCGTGGCAGGAAAGCCGGACAGCGCTGCAATTCCAGCGCCTGCAGCGCTGGCTGGCCGCCGTCGAACGCCCGCTGTGCATCGAAATCGGTGCCGGGACCAATATCCCGACAGTCAGACACTTTTCGCAGGAGCACGGCTGGCGTCTGATTCGCATCAACCCCGGAGAGGCGGAGATCCCCGATCCCGACTGCGGAATCGGCCTGCCTCTGGGCGGACTTGCCGGCCTCGAACAACTCCGGCAGGCCAGCAATCCAGATTGAAGCCGCCTATTCCGGCGCCCGGGAATCGATGCTCAAGGTTACCGGCCCATCGTTGACCAGTTGGACCTGCATATCGGCTCCAAAAACCCCGGTCGCCACCGGCTTGCCGAGTTCAGCCGACAGTTTGTCGACGAAACGCGCAAACAGCGGCTGAGACACCTCCCCGTGCGCCGCTCGGCTCCAGGACGGGCGGTTACCCTTTTTGACCGAGGCGAACAGGGTGAATTGCGAGACCGCCAGGATGTCACCGCCGGCCTCCAGCACGCCGCAATTCATCACCCCGTTCGCATCAGCAAAAATCCGCGTACGCGCGATCTTGCCGGCCATCCACTCCAAGTCCGCGTCGCCATCGGCTTCCTCGAAACCGGCCAGGACCAACAACCCCAGCCCGATTTTCCCGGTCACTACGCCATCGACCGTAACCGAAGCTTCACTGACCCGCTGAATAACAACACGCATCGACATCTCCTTCAAAATGGAAAAGGCTCCAATCCGGAGCCTTTTCTTGGTTAATCCGAAAAAATCTCCGGATTAAATGTCGATCCGCGCATTCAGGGCGTTGGTTTCGATGAAATCGCGGCGGGGTTCAACGTTTTCGCCCATCAGCGTGGTGAAGATTTCGTCGGCGGCGATGGCGTCGTCGATCTGCACGCGCAGCAGGCGGCGCACCTTCGGGTCCATGGTCGTTTCCCACAACTGCTCAGGGTTCATTTCGCCCAGACCTTTATAGCGCTGCTTGGCGATGCCGCGTTCGACTTCGTTAAGCAGCCAGTTCATGGCATCGCCGAAGTTGGTGACGACCTGCTTCTTCTCGCCACGGGACATCATCGCACCCGGCCCGAACAAATCGGCCAGGGTTTCGGCCATGCGGCGCAGTTGCAGGAAGTCGCCAGAGAGCAGCAAGTCTTCGTCGATCAGGCCGACCTTCAAGTTACCGTGGTGCATGCGCTCGATACGCAGAATCCAGCGTTCCTGGATGTCGTCGAACTTCGGCACGATGCGCGTACCGGCTGGAATCCAGGCGGCAAGCAGGTCGGCGCTGGCGCGGGCCTTTTCCTCGGAGGACAGGTCGAGCGCCAGATTGTGGCGAACGATGGACTGCAGCACTTCCGGGTTGATCAGGTGCGAGATGCGCTCAATGACGGCCTCGGTGGCTAGCCAGGAGCGGGCAAGACCTTCCAGTGCCGGGCCAGTGATCCCTTCGGCGCCGGTACGCGGGGTCAGCACGGCTTCGTCGAGGGCCATGTTGAGCAGGAACTGGTGGTATTCCTGATCGTCCTTCAGGTAGCGCTCGGTCTTGCCGTGCTTGACCTTGTACAGCGGCGGCTGGGCGATATAGACGTAGCCACGGTCGATCAGTTCCGGCATCTGGCGATAGAGCAGCGTCAGCAGCAGGGTGCGGATGTGGGCACCGTCGACGTCGGCGTCAGTCATGATGATGATGCGGTGGTAGCGCAGCTTGTCGACGTTGAAGTCGTCCTTGCCGATGCCGGTGCCGAGCGCGGTGATCAGCGTGACGATCTGCTCGGAGGAGATCAGCTTGTCGAAGCGGGCCTTCTCGACGTTCAACACCTTGCCGCGCAGCGGCAGGATCGCCTGGAACTTGCGGTCGCGGCCCTGCTTGGCGGAGCCGCCGGCGGAGTCACCCTCGACGATGTAGATTTCGCACAGGGCGGGGTCTTTTTCCTGGCAGTCGGCCAGCTTGCCGGGCAGGCCCATGCCGTCGAGCACGCCTTTGCGGCGCGTCATTTCACGGGCCTTGCGGGCGGCCTCACGGGCACGGGCGGCTTCGATGATCTTGCCGCAGATGATCTTGGCGTCATTGGGGCGCTCTTGCAGGTAGTCGGAGAGCAGCTTGCTGACGATGTCTTCCACCGGGCCACGCACCTCGGAGCTGACAAGCTTGTCCTTGGTCTGGCTGCTGAACTTGGGCTCGGGCACCTTCACGCTCAGCACGCAGCACAGGCCTTCGCGCATGTCGTCGCC
>JAGWUW010000458.1 GCA_028868235.1 Betaproteobacteria bacterium
CGAAAGCAGTTCGGTCGCGCGATCGCCGAATTCCAGTTGCTGCACGCTATGTTCGCCGACAGCAAGGCCGAAATCGAGGCGTCTCGCGCGCTGGTGCTGGATGCTGCGCGCAGACGGGATGCCGGAGAAGATGTCTCGATGGCTGCCAGTTGCGCCAAAATGTTTGCATCCGAGATGGTCGGGCGCGTTGCGGACAGAAACGTGCAGGTACATGGCGGAGCGGGTTACATCAAGGACTATCGGGCCGAGCAGCTGTTCCGCGATGCTAGGTTATACAGGATCTACGAGGGCACGACCCAGATCCAGCAGGGCATCATCGCGCGTCAACTTGTCTCTGAGGCGCGCGCCCGCCTTGCTCTTTGAGGCACATCGGCCCGAGGCGGTTCATTCGCCTTGGGCTTCACCGACAAGTCGCATATTCTCGCGTAGCTTATCTAGATAGTGCAGCGCGTGGATCAGGTCGCTGTTCGACAGGTCCCTCATGGCTCCGTTGTAGTAGTCTGCAATATCGCCTTGCATCTCGTTCCATCTCGCCCAGCCGGTTGACGTCAGCCTGATCAGGCGGGACCGACTATCCTTTTCGTTGCGCGCCCGCTCTATGAGGCCGCGATCCTCCATCCTCGACAGTACGCCCGTCAGGTTCTGCCGGCTTACCATCAGAAGCGTTGCAAGCTCCTGTACAGCGATGCCGCCTTCCCAGCGGGGGCGGACGAGCGCGCCGATAACGGCCCACTGCTGAGTAGTGATTTCGTATCGCTCGAGCGCCTTCGTGCCTGTCTTGTTGAGCAGGTTCGCGCATTGGTACAGCCGAAAAGCCACCCGATTGCTGAGCTGAGCTCGCAGCGAGTCCGTTGCGTCAATATCTTGTTTCATTCCTGCATCCTCTTCCTGTGATCGGCCTTCGTCAAGTGGCTACGTCAGGTAGTGTTTCGAAAAACTAAGACAATATATTGACGCATAATCCGCATCATGGTTAGCTTTGATGACGCCGTGAGACGATTCGATTGCATTTGAAAACGGGTCTGAAGGCCAGAAGTGCTGCACTCGAAGCAAAGGGCCTGTCGACAAGGAGGTACTTATGCGGGGCCTTAAAGGCAAAGTAGTTGTCGTAACGGGGGGAGGGGGCGGCATCGGCTCGTCGACCTGCCTGCGGTTTGCGGGCGAGGGCGCGCGTGTCGTTGTGTGTGACATCAACGCGTCTGCCGCTCAAGAAGTGGTCAAGCGGATTGAGGCCGCTGGTGGTGAGGCTGTGATGGTGTCGGTCGACCTGACCGATTTCGCGGCGACTGGCGCGGCGATTCAGGAGATAGAGTCCGACTTCGGGCCCATTGACGTTTTGGTGAATAACGCAGGTTGGGATCTGTTTGTCCCATTCCTGAAATCCGAACCAGATTTCTGGACGAAGTTGATCGACATTAACCTGCGCGCGGTGCTCAACATCACTCATCCCGTGCTTGCCGCTATGGCCGGGCGCAAGTCGGGTCGCGTGGTATCCATAGCCTCGGATGCGGGGCGGGTCGGGTCGTCCGGCGAGGCTGTGTATGCCGCCTGCAAGGCGGGGATCATCGCCTTTTCCAAGACGTTGGCGCGCGAACACGCACGGCATGGCATCACCTTCAACGTCGTCTGTCCCGGCGTGACTGCGACAGGAATGTTGGAGAACTTCATGGACGCATCGGGCAACAAAGAAAAGCTCCGTGACGCGTTCACTAAGGCGGTGCCAATGGGCCGCATGGGCCAGCCCGACGACCTTCCGGGCGCTATCCTATTCTTTTCGTCCGACGACGCCGCCTTCATCACCGGCCAGGTGATTTCGGTGTCTGGCGGCCTGACCATGCATGGATAAAAAATGACCTACGACGATATACTCTATGACGTCACGGACGGTGTGGCGAAGATCACGATAAATCGCCCTGACAAATACAATGCGTTTCGCGGACAGACCTGCGAAGAGCTGATCCATGCGTTCAACCGCGCGGGCTGGGACAAGTCCACCGGGGTCATCGTACTGTCTGGTGCTGGTGAGAAGGCGTTCTGCACAGGCGGTGACCAGTCGGCGCACGAAGGGCAGTATGACGGTCGTGGCACCATCGGACTGCCGATGGAAGACCTTCACTCTATCATCCGCGATGTGCCTAAGCCGGTGATTGCCAAAGTTCAGGGCTTTGCCATCGGAGGCGGTAACGTGCTGGCGACGATCTGTGACATGACGATTGCCGGCGACCGTGCCCAGTTTGGGCAGGTCGGGCCGAAAGTCGGATCGGTCGATCCTGGTTACGGCACAGCCTTTCT
>JAGWUW010000459.1 GCA_028868235.1 Betaproteobacteria bacterium
GCTGGAGGTATTTGGGCGGGTCGTGAACTTCGAGGCGTTCCGTCCGACGTTGGTTGCGGCGCTGGCCTATGCCGATGGCAGCAAAGTCGGACGCCCGCCATTCGATCCGGTGGTGATGCTGAAGGTTCTGGTGCTGGCGGCGCAGAACAATGTGTCCGATGCGCGCATGGAATGGCTGATCCGCGACCGGCTGAGCTGGCTGCGTTTCCTGGGTTTCGACCTTGGCGCGGCGACGCCGGATACGAACACGATCCGTATGTTTCGCGAGAGGCTGACCACCGCCGGCGCGCTCGACACGCTGTTTGCCGATTTCGATCGCCAGTTGAAGGCGCGGGGCTACTTGCCGATGGGCGGACAGATCGTCGATGCCACGCTGGCAGCGGCGCCCAAGCAGCGGAACACCGAAGCCGAGAAGGCGGCGGTAATGGAGGGCAAGAGTGCTGCCGAGATCTGGCCGCAGGAACCCGCCAAGGCCCTGCAGAAGGATACCGACGCGCGCTGGACGCTGAAGTTCGCCAAGGCACGGCCGACCGCGGACGGCAGGCAGCAGTCGGACATCGCGATCCCCAGGTTCGGCTACAAGAGCAGCATCTCGATCTGCCGGGCCTATGGTTTCATCCGTAAGGGCAAGGTCACCGACGGCGCCCGGTGTGACGGGCGCATGTTGCGCGATGTGGTGACGAGCGAAAACACCGCCTCGGACGTCTGGGCCGATACGGCCTACCGCAGCCAGAGCAATGAGCGCAGGCTCAAGGCCCAGGGCCGGTTCAGCCGCATCCACCGCAGGAAGCCCAAGGGCCGATCGATGCCTGAGAATGTCCGGTGCGGCAACGCCACCAAGTCCAAGGTTCGCGCCCGCGTCGAGCATGTCTTCGCGCACCAGAAGGCGGTCATGGGCCTGTTCATCCGCACCATCGGCATTGCCCGCGCCGAAGCCAAGATCACGCTCGTCAACCTGGCCTTCAACATGCACCGCTTGATCTTCCACGAACGACTGGCAATGACAGGATAGTTGCGTCCCCATCATCAGGAATCCTCGGAAATCAGGCAATATCGAGAGACGAAAAGCCGAAATCACGCCACGCACCGTCATCGCGCCAACGGTCCGCTCAGATCAACGAGTAGTTGGAGGTGCCCAGCTTCATGTTCCCGGGATCGAAGATTGCTCACCTCAATTTCGTGGGCGGTTCAATTCTGGGATCAGGCGTCAATATCGAGGCCGGTGCCGTGATCGGGAAAGCTTGCAGACAAGATCATCCGCCTTTTGGTTGACGGCGCAGCGATCGATACCGGCGTGGAGAAATTCGGATCGCTGGTAGGAGATGGGGTCAGGATTGGAGCCAACGCGGTCGTGGCTCCTGGAGCCCTCCTTCTCCCCGGAATGAGGGTCGGTCGCCTTCACCTTGTCGATCAATATCCAAATTGAGCGCCTCGGCATTTGCCACAATCAGAATGCTCGGACGCTTACGAAGCCAGCGGGATCAGGCGACAGCGAAGCGCCCGTCGACGAGGTCTCGGATAGCAGTAAGCGCTGATTTGCCGAAAAGCCGGCCCGTCCCGGTGACCGATCGATACCCGGCGTGGATCTGTGCACCCCAGTCCGAGCGGAAGCCGTTGGTGACCTTGCGGAAGACCACCGTTTGCAGGAAAGATCGTGAAGATGGCCTGACAGTCGATCGGCGTCTGGAAAGCCCGGGCAAAAAATGGCACTCGTTGCCGGCGTCTTTATTGTAGCTCCAGACGTGCGGATGTCCATCTTGGCCATCGGGTCACCCATGAGACCGCATACGTAGACGCAGACTGATCAGAGCACTTCAAAATCCCCATTGCAAACGGGGCGAGCCATACGTTTTTTTGCGTATCCATCGCGACGTATGCCATAGCGATTCCACGGCTCAGTCTACCATGCATGAGGATAGGGTCAATTCTGAGTCAACCCTCGATACTGCATGCCGGGGACGAGGTACCAATCGCGAACATTGCGTCTCTTGAATGCTATTTAGTGACTTCAAAACTCCCGCTCAACTCAGCGTAGGAATCCCCTCCAACCCAGACATCAAACTTAGATTCATCCTGGATCCAGCTTTTCGTAACCGAACTCCAGTAACTCAGATCCTCCGAACTCAATTGAAATTCGACAGTCTTTGCCTCGCCCGGCGCAAGATTCATACGCTGGAACCCTTTCAATTCGCGTATTGGTCGCGTCGATGTCCCGTAACGCTGATGGATGTAAAGTTGTACGACTTCGTCCCCTGCGCGAGTACCGCTGTTCTTAACAATGGCAGAGAG
>JAGWUW010000460.1 GCA_028868235.1 Betaproteobacteria bacterium
CCGTAGCAGGCACCTCTGCCGCCGCCACCGCATCTTCCAGCCCCATCACCTCGTCATCCGATAGCTGGGCGAAGAATTGCTGTCGCTTCCGCTGGGAAAGCCGCCCGCCGTTCTGTGCGCAAAACTGAATGAACAAGCTGGCCAGCCGGTCAGGCATGTCGATCCGATCGTTGAGACGGCGCTTGGCATCATCGAACCGTTCAAGATAGTCGAGCTCCGCCGGCAGCGAGTAGCGAACAGTTCGCTCCAGCCGGTCAACCAAGTATTCCGCTTGTCGCGTCGCATCGAAATACCGGTAAAGGTACGCCGTGTCGTTCAGCACTCGCACGTTTCCGTCGACCGTTGATTCCCACTCGATGAGCGGCAGTGCTGTCACCGAATAGTCCTCCAAAGCCGCGCGGTAGCCGGGCAAGTCTTCGAGGATTGCTGCGGACATAGGCAGCACCACTCCATCGGGATTGAAGCGGGCATCCGCCAGTGCCTTCTGAATCAAGAAGCGATGCAGACGCCCATTGCCGTCCTCGAACGGGTGGATGAACACAAAGCCGAAACTCAACAACGTGGCGCTAAGTGCTGGATTAAAGCCAGTCTTCAACTGCAAGTCGTATGCGGCGAACAGCGAGGTCAGCAGCGACTCGATGTCCTCGTGTCGTGCTGAAACGTGGTCGGGGATTGGGGTCTGGTCACGGAAATCGTGGCGTCCCACGAAACCGCCTCTCTGGCGCAGGCCATAGACGACGAACCGCTGTTCCTTCGGATCAAACAGCGATCGATGCAGGCGCTCGATGTTCGGCAGCGACAAACTGACGCCGCCGGCATCGGCGATGATCTTGCCCCAGCGTTCGAGACGATTACGTGGCGGGGTCTCTCCCTCGATACCAAAGGATCCCTTGCTCTCGTTCAGCAGGAGAAAGCTGGTTGCTCGACGCAGCGTTGCCGGATCGGCGCGTGAGACTGTTTCACGAGCCTCATCCTGGAGGCCTGCAATCCGGTCGTCATTCAATCGCTCTGTCCGCCTGATAAGCGGACAATAGCCCGATACCCCGGGCAGGTTGTTATCGACCTTGTGCCGCCTGGACCGCGTCGGCCGGCGGGCAATGTACTGGTTCGGGTCCAGGAGCGAAATGTACGGCACTCCCTCGACGTCAGGTAGGTCGAGTTGCCTGCCTTGCATCCATTCAAACAGAAACCACGCGCGGCGGGTATACTGACCGCGAGGGTTTCCCTGGATCAGGTCTTCCAATTGTCCTTCGATGCCGGGGCACACAAACAGCTTGCTCAGGACGCGAAGGTCCAAGCCTTCATGTTTGAGGGCAACTGTCAGGTGCTCGATCGGCGTTTCTGGCACACGGTAATTGGCATTGCGCGGCAGGAGGACCCATTCGACGCCTTCGCGAAACTCGGTGCGTTTCTGGCCGATCGGCATAAGTGCCGTCATTCGGCGGGGAGGCGGGCAATCAAGGTCGAACGCTTCAATGAGTTGGGCGTAGCCCATCAGGATCGCGTCTTCAGGCCGGCCGGGAATAGGATTGGGCAAAGGGTGCCTCGCGCTCTTGAAAAACGCAAAATCCGATTGAAAAACTCAAAATTCAACCCCGATGGAAAATTTTTTCAAATTTCTGCGCGGGAAACCCCTGCCGGATGCCATGCCGAATGGGAAAGCCAAAATCGGATTGAGAACCCCGCCACCATGAGGATGTCGCAAAATCTTCCGCAAATGTTCCGCCCAACTGCCCCGATCTCCACCCCAAAGTGTGGGTCAAGCTCGCTAACCGGCTGGCGAAGAAATCCACCAAGGCGGGCGGCGTCTTCGGTGCCTTCGCGCATACCGGCGCCTAAGGCGCTACCTCCATCCGAAACTGGGTTTCTCGAACGCTCCCTTGAATGGATGATGGCCATCTACCGCAAAATTGTTGGTCGAGAATGAGGTCCGCTATCCCGGTTTGGTGTCGGCATCGCCGCCGTTCCGGAATACCCCGATTTCCAACTATGTTAGCCCAGCGCTTGTTGAATTCCTCCATTATCTACAATTCCAGAGGTCGAGATCATCACGTCGATCTGCGCGTCGAGTCCCCTTAGCTTCAATGCTGACCGTTCAAGCATTGCTGCAGATTTGCAATCGCCTCGATGACAGCATCGAAGGCAGGGGCCTCGCCGAATATCATGGGAGTCATGGCGCGATAGTCCACGCGGAGTTCGTCGATCATTCCACCTTCCGGACAGAGCGCGAAGGTAGGTGCTTTGGCAGATGCGAGGTCGAAATCCGGACGATCGAAAAACATCC
>JAGWUW010000045.1 GCA_028868235.1 Betaproteobacteria bacterium
TGTTGGTGGAGAGGAGGAGGATCGAACTCCCGACCTCCGCATTGCGAACGCGGCGCTCTCCCAGCTGAGCTACCCCCCCAACGCCTAGTGATTCTAACGCACTCCATTTCGCTTCTCAAAGTAATGCGTAGCACCGGAACCAAGTTGGCGAACCGGGCATCTGATTTTCGAGGGGACAATGACCGGAGCGATCACCATGGAGACAAGTTGTAATCTGGCCGATCGGCAATGCCAATCCTGCGAAGGCGGTGTTACGCCGCTGGATGCGGTGGCTACCATGGAAATGCTGTGCGCCTTGCCGGGCTGGACCCTCAACGATCAACGCTTGGAAAAAACATTCGGTTTTCGTAACCATTACGAAGCAATGGCTTTCGTAAACGCCATCGCCTGGATTTCACATCACGAGAACCATCATCCGGAACTGACGGTGGGCTACAAGGATGTTCGCATCTGCTACTGGACGCACGCCATCGGCGGCCTATCGGAAAACGACTTTATCTGCGCGGCCAAGGTTGAGAAACTGCTCGACCTTTGAACGCCGCGCATCAACCTTGACCAGCCCCGGCCACCGCCCGACGCAGGCGGTCGGCAACCGCCGCCCAGCCGGCACCCGACGGAAGTGCTTCGACGACGATCAGATCGACGCCGGCATGATCCATGTCGCGCAAGGCCGCATACAAGTCGTGGGCATAGCCTACCGGGTCGGCCGGCATCAGGCGCCAGGCGTGAGGCATACCGGCCTGTGGTGGCTGATTGGCGCTGATCACGGCACATTTGCCGCCGCGATGGCGCTGGGCGTTGATGAAATCAAGCAGGCGCTCGCCAGCCACCATACGAAGCGGCGTAGTCGGCGCATAGTGCGCTTCCAGCGACCCGGAAACGCGGGGCGCCCCTTGGCTGTTCTCAATTTCGGGCAGACGGCCGAGCACTGCTTCAAGGTGCAACGGGGAAATATGGCCGGGGCGCAACACAACCGGCTCGCCACGCGAGCAATCGATGATGGTCGATTCGATACCGACCTGGCATGGCCCACCGTCAAGAATCATCGGCACGCGCTCGCCCAACTCTTCGGCGACGTGGGCCGCCGTCGTCGGGCTGATCCGCCCGAAGCGGTTGGCCGAAGGGGCGGCAATGCCGGCATGCTCTCCCTTCGCGCGAGCGAAACGGCGTAACAGCTCAAGGGCAACTGAATGGCCGGGCACGCGCAGACCGACAGTATCCTGCCCGCCAGTCACGGCGTCAGGTACCCAGGCCTGCTTCTTCAGGATCAAGGTCAGCGGGCCGGGCCAGAAGGTTTCCATCAGTTCCCAAGCGATGGCCGGCACCTGCTCGGCCCAATGATCGACAGCGTCGTGGCCGGCCAGATGGACGATCAAGGGGTGATCTGCCGGCCGCCCCTTGGCGGCGAAGATCTTGGCCACCGCCTCAGGATTGGCGGCATCCGCTCCCAGGCCGTAGACCGTCTCTGTCGGGATGGCGACCAGTTCACCGGCGACCAGCAGGTCGACGGCTCGCTGGTAATCCGCGTCGGAAGGTGTCATCAGTCTTTGATGCCGATGGCGGCACGAGCAGCCAGTGCAGTCTTCTGCACCTGTTCGGCATTGTCACCGATTACCGTGAAATGGCCCATTTTGCGTCCAGAGCGAGCGTGGTGCTTGCCGTAGAGGTGCAGCTTCAGGTTCGGGATGGCGTACAGTTTTGGCCAGTCCGGCTCACGGTAGGTATCCCCGTCATACCAGAGATCGCCCAGCAGATTGACCATTACCGACGCCGAGTGGGCGCGCGCTTCGCCCAGAGGCAAGCCGCACAAGGCACGCACCTGCTGCTCGAACTGGTTGGTGACGCAGGCGTCAATGGTGTAGTGGCCGCTATTGTGCGGGCGTGGCGCCATTTCATTGACGATGAGCTGACCGCGGCTGACGAAGAATTCAACCCCCATAGTGCCAATGTAGCCGAGTTTTTCGGCGATGCGGGCGGCAACATCCTCAGCATCGCTCTTGATGCAGCCGTTGGTGCGCGCCGGCACGATGGAGACATCGAGAATGCCCTTGGTGTGCTGGTTCTCGCCGGTCGGGAAGCAGGCGACCTTGCCATTTTCATCACGCGCCAGGACGACCGAGACTTCGTAGTCGAGCGTCAGACGCTGTTCGAGTACGCAATGCTCGCCCTTGAAATGGCCGAAAGCGATCAGCGCTTCCTCACGGTTGTTCACCGTCGCCTGCCCCTTGCCGTCATAGCCAAAGCGGGCGACCTTCAGGATGGCGGGGAACAGGGCGGCATCTGCGTTGCGGATGTCATCTTCGCTATTGACTGCGACGAAGGGACCATGCGGGAAGCCGTTGTCCCGCAGGAAGGACTTCTCGGCGATGCGGTTCTGACAGACAGCAACAGCCGCCGCGTGCGGGCGCACCGGCACGAACTTGGCGAGGTAGTCCAGCGTATCGGCCGGCACGTTTTCGAATTCAGTGGTGATCGCCGCGCACCCCACCGCGAACTCGTCGAGGGCGGCGTAGTCGTTGTAATCGACGCAGAAATGGCGTTCGGCGATCTGGCCGGCCGGACTGTTCTGGTCCGGGTCAAGCACCCAGACCTTGTAACCCATTTCATGGGCGGCGGAAACGAAGAAGCGGCCAAGCTGGCCGCCACCGAGCATGCCCAGCGTGGCGGGCGGCAGGATCATGGCGCTCATACTTCAGGCAACTTCATGGCCAGCACTTTTTCGGTCTGCGCCAAGCGGAAGGCCTGTAGCTTTTCGTTCAGTGCGGGGTTCTCGTTGGCCAGCATGGCGACAGCGAACAGTGCTGCGTTGGCAGCGCCGGCCTCGCCGATGGCGAAAGTGGCGACCGGGATGCCCTTCGGCATCTGCACGATGGAGTGCAGCGAATCGACACCAGACAGCGCCTTGGACTGGACAGGAACACCGAGAACCGGCACGGTCGTCTTGGCGGCCAGCATACCCGGCAGGTGAGCGGCGCCGCCAGCCCCCGCGATGATGGCCTTGAGGCCGCGTTCGCCGGCCATGGCAGCATAGTCGAACAGCAGATCGGGCGTGCGGTGGGCGGAGACGACACGAGCCTCGAAGGAGACCCCAAATTCCTTGAGGATGACGGCGGCGGCCTGCATGGTCGGCCAGTCGGAATCGGAGCCCATGACGACACCGACGAGGGGTTGGTGTACGGCGTTCATTTACGAATCCCCGCCTTTCGTTCAGCGGCCTCGATGGTGTTCGCCAGCAGCATCGTGATGGTCATCGGACCGACCCCACCCGGCACAGGGGTAATCTGTCCGGCGACATTCAGGCAGTCTTCATAATCGACATCGCCGCACAGCTTGCCATCCGGCAATCGGTTGATGCCGACGTCGATGACCACGGCGCCCGGTTTGATCATGTCGCCCTTCACAAACTTGGGCTTGCCGACGGCAGCGACAACGATGTCGGCGCGTCTGGTGTGGAAATTCAAGTCGCGGGTCTTCGAGTGGCAAACGGTAACGGTGGCACCAGCGTTGATCAACAACATCGCCATTGGCTTACCGACAATATTGGAGCGACCGATAATCACGGCTTCCTGGCCGGTCAGATCGACGTTGCCCTTTTCGAACATCTTCATCACACCGTACGGGGTGCATGGGATGAAGCGCGGAGCGCCTTGCGAGAGTGCACCGACGTTCTCGGCGTGAAAACCGTCGACATCCTTATCGGCAGAGATGGCTTCGAGCACCTTCTCCTCATCAAAATGTTTCGGCAGCGGCAACTGAACCAAGATACCGTGGATGGACGGGTCGGCATTCAGTTCAGCGATCTTGTCGAGTACGACCTGCTGGTCGACATCGCGGTCGTAAACAATCTTCTCGGAATGCATGCCGATAGCCAAGCAGCCATTGACCTTGTTCTTCACGTAGACCTGAGAGGCCGGGTCTTCACCCACCAGAATGACCACCAGTCCCGGCTTGTGGCCCTTGGCTGTCAGGGCTTCCACGCGAGCCCTGAAGCTCTGACGCAGCTCTTCTGCTAGCGCCTTGCCATCGATAATTTGTGCCGTCATCGTCGCATCCATCTAAAAAGAAAAGGGGAAAGGCGCCTGCCTTTCCCTTTGATTTGGTGCGAATTTTACCAGAATCAGGCGGTCGATGCTTCTACCATGCCGACTGCGGCGCGACCAGCAGCAAAGGCCAGCCGGTTCAGATCGACCATCTTTTCACCTTTTTTCTGGAAACGCTGCAGCACGCAGGCCAGCAGGTCATCGGCGGAGAATGGCAGGTGATCGGCGATGGCGCCAAGCATCACCGTGTTGCCGAGGCGAATATCACCCAATCCCTGTGCGATGGTGGTCGCATCGAAGGCAACTACCTTGGTACCAGCTGCCTTCATGTCGGCGACCGGATTGGTCGGATAGTCGAACAAGCCCAGCTCGACGACCGGTGGTACGAAGCGTGAATCATTGACCAGCGCGATAGCCCCCGGCCGCAGCATATGCTGCCAGCGCAGCCCTTCCGCCGCTTCGAAGGCGAGCAGAACGTCGGCCGTACCCGGCGCGATCTGTGGCGACAGCACCCTGGAACCAAAACGCAGGTGCGATGACACTACGCCGCCACGCTGTGCCATGCCCGCCACTTCAGTTTTTTTGGCATCATGCCCCAGCGCAATGGCTGCCTCAGCAAGGATTTCGGTCGCTGTCATGACCCCCTGCCCCCCGATGCCGACGACGAGAATATTGGTGACTTGGCTCATGCCGAACACCCTCCCTTCGTCACCAGTTTGATCGGCGACACCGGCGCGTAATGCTGAATGGCATCTGGTGCGCAAGGCTGCACACACAGGCCGCAGCCGGTGCACACCGACGATTCGATACGCACGAAGGCGAGATCGACCTCGCGTCCAGAAGCCTTCACTTCCTTGCCGCGCCGCGTGACGTGGATGGCCGGGCAGCCGACATCCAGGCAGTTACCGCAGCCAGTACACTTATCCTCATGTACCTCGTAGGGCTTGAGCTTGTGGTAATCCTTGATCAGAACACAAGGCTGGTCGGTGATGATGACCGATACCTCGGGTACCTTCACCTCGTCGCGAATGGTCTTGAACAGCACCGGCAGCTCGTAGGGATTGACGACGTGGATGCGCTCTTTCTTGACGCCCAGCGCCTCGACCAGTTTGGCGAAGTCGATACGCGGCGCTTCTTCGCCGTGGATGTCGCGACCGTTGCCCGGGTTGTCCTGGCCGCCAGTCATGCCGACTGCGCGGTTGTCGAGCAACATGACCGTGACATTAGCCTTGTTGTAGACCATGTCAAGCAGGCCCTGCATGCCCATGTGCAGGAAGGTCGAATCGCCGATGACGGCGACGATGCGCTTATCTTTGTCGGACTCGCCGCGCCCCTTGTCCATCCCCAACGCAACGCCCATCGAGGCGCCCATCGACACGCAGGTATCCATCGCCTGCCATGGATGCCCGGCGCCCAGCGTGTAGCAGCCGATGTCGCCGGAGATGTTGAGGTTGCGCACCTGCGACAACGTGTAATAGACGCCAAGGTGCGGACAGGCCACGCACATGGTTGGCGGACGAGGGAAGACCTGGGCTGGCTTGATACGCAGCGGTACCTCGCCGACCGGTTCGCCGAGCAGGCCGGCAATGGCTGGCTTGATGACCGGCGGCGCCAGTTCGCCCTGCAGCGGCAGGATTTCCTTACCGATGACCTTGAGCCCCTGTGCCTTCAGCTCGGATTCGACGAGCGGCTCGACTTCCTCGACAACGACGACTTGATCAGCCATGGCCGCCAACTCGCGACATTTCTCGAACGGCACCGGCCAGGAAAAACCAAGCTTGAGCACCGGCGCATCCGGAAAGGATTCGCGAACATGCATATAAGCCGGACCGGAGGTGATGAAGGCAACACGCTTGTCGCTCCCTGGCTCGATGACGTTCCATGCCGACTGCTCGGCCTCGGCGCGCAGCGTGTTGTCGCGTTGGAACATCAGCGGGATGCGCTTGCCGGCATTGCCCGGCACCATCACGAAGCGCGACGGGTCCTTCTTGAAGCCGGCACCAACACGCTCCTGACGCGCACCGACAGTCACTAACGCCTTGACGTGATTAATGCGGGTGGTCATGCGCAGGATGACCGGCACCTGGTGCTTTTCCGACAGTTCGTAAGCCGCCAGCGTCATGGCGTAGGCCTCCTGCGAATCGGCCGGCTCAAACACCGGCACGTGGGCGAAGCGGCCCCAGTAGCGGGAATCCTGCTCATTCTGTGACGAAGATAGGCCGACGTCATCGGCGATGGCAATCACCAGCCCGCCGATCACACCGGTCAAGGTCAGGGTCATCAGCGCATCGGACGCGACGTTCATGCCGACGTGTTTCATACAACAGAAGGCACGGGAGCCGGCGTAGGCGGCACCGATGGCAACTTCCAGTGAGACCTTCTCGTTCACCGACCACTCGGCGTAGAGATCTGGATAGGTGGAAATCACTTCCAGCATTTCGGTGGACGGCGTGCCGGGGTAGGCGGCAGCAACCTTGACGCCAGCCTCCCAAACAGCACGGGCCACCGCCTCATTACCGGACATCAGAATCCGGCTTGCTGCCGGTGCGGGCATGACTGCCGCCATAACGACTCCTCGAAAGCTCAGTGCAAAACCCATGATTATAGAAAGGCGATTTTTCGACAATTTGATACAAAGCAAGTGATCCAATCTTTTTGTTTGTGTCACGAGAGCGCAATCGGTTGATGGACATCAATGCCGGGGCAAACGTGGTGCGGAGAATGTCCCGTATCGACATTTCCGTTTTGCCATGACCGCCACTACTCTCGATCATCTCGTTCCACCGGAAGACCCTACCCGGCGCATTCCCGGCAATAAGGGAATCTGGGTCGGCATTACCTGCGAGTTCGTCGAATTCGTTGTGCTATTCGCGGTTTACTTCATCGCCCGTTCGCATTTCCCAGATGCTTTCCATGACGGTGCGCAGCGCTTGAATATCGTCGCTGGCACCAGCATCACGCTGCTGATGGTCACCAGCAGCTATTGCATCGCCTGCTCGGTCAACGCCATCCGCCTCGGTCAGCAACGCAGTGCAGTGATCTGGCTGGTGGCCGGACTGGTCATCGCACTCGGCTACCCCGTGAGCAAGGTCATGGAAATCAATTGGAACCTGGCACACGGCATCAACGGCGAATCGGGTATTTTCTTCACTGTCTATTACTACCTGACCTTCAACCATCTGGTGCATGCAACCTGGGGCATCCTCGGCATCCTGTGGGTGCTCGCCCGCCTGCTGTTCCACGGCTACAGTGCCGAGGACTATGCCGGGCTCGAAGCCTTGGCCAGCTACTGGCACGCTACCGACATCATCTGGTTGGTGATTTTTCCCTTCTTCTACGTTCTCGCCTGAACATGCCTGTCAAGGACCACTTTGCCCAGATCACTGCCGCCTGGCTGGGTTTGGTTGCGCTAACACTGGCCAGTCTCGGCCTATCGGAATGGGCTCGCGACTTCGCCTGGCTACCGCTCGTCGTCGCCGCCATCATGTGGATAAAGGGCGCCATCGTCGCCCGCTGCTTCATCGAAGCGCAGGTCGCTCACCCCTTCATTGCCCGCGTACTGCAAGTCTTCATCGCCGTCGCCCCGATCGCCCTGATCATTACGGCCTTCTTCGGCAATACCGTGGCCCGCTGGGCCAGCGTCTGACTCCCTCGTCCCCTGGTTTGATGGAACGCCTTTCGGCGTAGTCCGTCCTAAGTGTTTTCCCTAACCCGAAATAGCCAAAAAACACGCTCGCCTTTATTGCACGATGCGAATATTGTTTTTACAATGCGAAAAGCGCATTAGGGAAAGTACGGACTCGCGAACTGGTCCGCAAGGAGTAAAGTTGTTTTGCTAAACAGGCAAAACAGAATGAACACCAACCGTGGAGACAAATCATGGCCAATCAGCCGAATGCATTGCCTGACCCTGCTGACGTAGATCCGCAGGAGACAAAAGAATGGATGGACGCTCTGGAAGGCGTCATTAACGTCGAAGGTCCAACCCGTGCTCATTACCTGATCGAAAAAGTGATCGGCCAGGCCCGTCTGAATGGCGTGGACATTCCCTACTCGGCCAATACCGAGTACATCAACACCATTCCTGTCGAGCAGCAGCCCAAGTATCCGGGCAACGCCGACATGGAAATCAAGATTCACTCTTATATCCGCTGGAACGCGATGGCCATGGTCGTCCGCGCCAACAAGGACACCAACGTTGGTGGCCACATTGCCTCCTTCGCTTCCGCTGCCGCCCTGTACGACGTCGGTTTCTCACATTTCTGGAAGAGCGTCGACCATGACACCGGCGGCGACCTGATCTTCTTCCAGGGGCACTCAGTTCCGGGCGTCTATTCCCGTGCCTTCATGCTCGGCCGCCTCTCTGAAGAGCAGATGGACAATTTCCGCCAGGAAACCGAAGGCAAGGGCATTTCGTCCTACCCGCATCCATGGCTGATGCCGGACTTCTGGCAGTTTCCGACCGTTTCCATGGGCCTCGGTCCGATCCAGGCCATCTACCAAGCCCGTTTCATGAAGTATCTTGCCTCGCGCGGCCTGATCGACGCTGCCAAGGCTGAGCAACGCAAGGTCTGGGCCTTCCTCGGCGACGGGGAAACCGACGAGGTCGAATCGCTCGGCGCCATCGGCATGGCCGGCCGTGAAAAACTGGACAACCTGATCTTCGTCATCAACTGCAATCTGCAGCGTCTGGACGGCCCGGTGCGCGGCAACGGCAAGATCATTCAGGAACTTGAAGCCGAATTCCGCGGCGCCGGCTGGAACGTCGTCAAGCTGATCTGGGGCACTCACTGGGATGCGCTGCTCCAGCGCGACAAGAAGGGCATTCTGAAGAAACGGATGATGGACTGCGTCGACGGCGAATATCAGACCTTCAAGGCCAAGAACGGCGCCTATGTCCGCGAGCATTTCTTCAACACACCAGAACTCAAGGAACTGGTTGCCGACTGGACCGACGATGAAATCTGGCAACTGAATCGCGGCGGCCACGACCTGTTTAAAATCTTCGCTGCCTATGATCGCGCCGTGAAGCACAAGGGCGCACCGACCCTGATTCTGGCCAAGACCATCAAGGGCTTCGGCATGGGCCAGGCCGGCGAAGCGATGAACATCTCGCACCAGCAGAAGAAAATGGACAAGGAGCAGATCGCCCGCTTCCGCGACCGCTTCAGCCTACCGGTGCCGGATGACAAGCTAGGCGAGCTGCCTTACCTGAAGTTTGCCGAGGATTCGCCGGAATACCAGTACATGCGCCAGCGCCGCATGGATCTTGGCGGCTTCCTGCCGTCGCGCCGCCGCAAGGCCGCACCGTTGCCAGTCCCGCCGCTGGAAACCTACGCCGCCCTGCTCAAGGCATCTGGCGAAGGCCGCGAACTGTCAACCACGATGGCCATCGTCCGCATCATGAACATGCTGCTCAAGGACAAGCAGATCGGCAAGAACGTCGTCCCCATCGTACCGGACGAATCGCGCACCTTCGGTATGGAAGGCATGTTCCGGGCCGTCGGCATCTGGAACCAGGAAGGCCAGAACTACGTGCCGGAAGACCATGACCAGCTCATGTTCTACAAGGAATCGAAGACCGGTCAGGTCCTGCAGGAAGGCATCAACGAAGCCGGCGCGATGAGCGACTGGATCGCGGCCGCCACCGCCTACTCGGTGCATGGCGTGCAGACGATCCCGTTCTACATCTGCTACTCGATGTTCGGCCTGCAGCGGACGATGGATCTCGTCTGGGCAGCCGGCGATCAGCGTGCCCGTGGCTTCCTGGTCGGCGGTACCGCCGGCCGCACCACGCTGAACGGCGAAGGCCTGCAGCACGAAGACGGCCACAGCCTGATCCTGTCGCAACTGGTTCCGAACTGCGTTTCCTACGACCCGACCTTCCAGTACGAAGTCGCGGTCATCGTCCAGGACGGCATGCGTCGCATGAACGCCGAGCAGGAAGATGTCTTCTATTACATCACCGTGATGAACGAGAACTACGAGCATCCGGAAATGCCGGCAGGTGCCGAAGCCGACATCATCAAGGGCATGTACTCGTTCAAGAAGGGCGGCGAAGGCAAGCTGCGCGTGCAACTGCTCGGTTCCGGCACCATCTTCCGCGAAGTCATCGCCGCAGCCGATCTGCTCAAGAACGACTGGGGCGTCGAAGCCGACATCTGGGGCTGCCCGTCCTTCAACGAATTGGCCCGCGAAGGGCAGGATACCGTACGCTGGAACCTGCTGCACCCGCTCGAAGCACCGAAGCTATCGCATGTTGAGCAGAAGCTGGCCGGCAGCGAAGGCCCTGTGATTGCCGCGACCGACTATATCAAGCTGTTCGCCGAGCAGATCCGCCCCTTCGTCAAGCGTAATTACATCACGCTGGGCACCGACGGTTTCGGTCGTTCCGACACCCGTGAGAAGCTGCGCCACCACTTCGAGGTCGATCGCCACTGGGTCACCCTGGCTGCCCTGAAGGCGCTGGCCGATGAAGGCAAGATCGAGCGCGAGAAGGTTGCCGCCGCCCTGGTCAAGTACAACCTGGATCCGGCCAAGCCGAATCCGATGTCGGTTTAATCGGGAGGAGACGACAATGAGCCAAATCATCGAAGTCAAAGTCCCGGATATCGGCGATTTTTCCGACGTGCCGGTCATCGACCTGTTTGTCAAGGTTGGCGATAGCATCAAGGTTGACGACGCCATCGCTACCCTGGAATCCGATAAAGCCACCATGGACGTGCCGAGCACAGTTGCCGGCACCGTCAAGGAAGTTCTCGTCCAACTCGGTTCCAAAGTCAGCGAAGGTGCGCTGCTGATCAAGGTCGAAACCGGTGGTGCCGCTACCGAGGCCGCTCCGGCTCCGGCGCCTGCCGCCGCTGCTCCGGTTGCTGCCCCCTCCGCTGCGGGTGGTGGCGTGGTCGAGGTGAAGGTGCCGGATATCGGCGACTTCTCCGACGTGCCGGTCATCGATCTGTTCGTCAAGGTCGGCGACAGCATCAAGGTTGACGATGCCATCGCCACCCTGGAATCCGACAAGGCCACCATGGACGTACCGAGCACCGTCGCCGGCACCGTCAAGGAAGTACTCGTTCAGCTCGGCTCCAAGGTCAGCGAAGGCTCGCTCCTGATCAAGGTCGAAACTGGTACCGGCACTCCAGCGGCTGTTCCGGCCCCGCAAGCTACCGCTCCGGCTTCCACCACCCCGGCTGCTTCCGCTCCTGCTCCGGTTGATACCGCCCCTGCAGCCCCCCCCGCCGCTGCTCCCGCGGCACTTGCTCCAGCGCTACCGATCGGTTCCAAGGTCCATGCCTCGCCGTCTGTCCGCGCATACGCTCGCGAACTCGGCGTCGACCTGGGCAAGGTTGCCGCATCCGGACCCAAGGGGCGGATTGTCAAGGAAGACCTGACCAAGTATGTCAAGGGCGTCATGACCGGCGCCATTTCTGGCCCGGTCGCCACTGCAGGAGGAGGCATCACCGGTGGCGGCGTACTCGATCTGCTACCCTGGCCCAAGGTTGATTTCAGCAAGTTCGGCGAGATCGAGGTCAAACCGCTGTCGCGCATCAA
>JAGWUW010000046.1 GCA_028868235.1 Betaproteobacteria bacterium
TTGACCAGCCCATGCAGCACCGACATCCGGTGCATGACGCGGTGCCGGTCATGCCGGCGCTGGGGCGGAATCGGCGCCAAGTAACTGGTTAGGTGCTTGAGTACCCTGACCAGCAGCTTCGGTTGATATTGTCCACCGAGTTCGATTTCCGGCGGAACGTCGCCACCGCGCTCCAGGTCTTCGAGTAGAAGCCGCATCGCCTGGTGGGCAGCCCCAGGCTTGATAAAGCGTTGCGTCGGAGTGGTGCTCTCCGGCATTCTGGCTAGGCGCTGGGGCGCCCGGGGCTGCCGCAGATCAGACCAATAAACGCTATCGACCAGGGCGGTATTGGTAAACACAAAACCGCTCAAGTAATGAGCGATCAACCTTTCGGCGATTTCGATTTCGAGCGGCAGCAGGCTGCCCAGCGAAGCCGCCTGAAACACCATGATCTTTTCGTACTCAAGGATTGGCGAGGTCATTCCCACCCGCCCTGGCAATGCTACCGGTCGCTCGGCCACGCCGCCGTCTTCCGCCGTGAGTAGGGCAAGGCCAAGAGGACGCCACAATTCAGCGCGCATCGGGCCGTAGTGGAATTGCTCCCACTTCAGCACACTACCGAGGGCCGCGATCAGGCTGGCCGACAAGGCAGGCAGGAGCGATTTCGGCAACTCACCGGGACGTGGCTTGTTTGAGACCTTGGCCAGACAGCGCTCATAAGCGATGGAGAGCAGGGACCAGAATCCGTAATTGATCGACCATAGGCGCCTTTCCTCGGCGCGGGACAAGCGTGCCGCCTGGAAATACTCCCGTGACAGCCGCTTCAGATGTGGCCAAGCGGCTTCTTCAAGGGCCTGCGCCACCTCGTACAAACGATCTACCGGAAAGTCCTCGACACCGAGGACTGACTCGAGCCAGCCGGTAATCTCGTCCTGCGCCTTGAAAGCACTGTCTTTCGGCAGTTCGCTCAGGATCTTGCGCATTTCGCGCGGGTTAGCCAGCGGATGATCATTTTTGGGGGCAAAGATACCGCCCAGTGCTGTCACCTTATTGAACACGACGTTCCTTGTTTGCAGTTTGTTTGCAGTGTAAATCGGGATTTCACATTCTTAACGTGAGCAATTTCATACTCTCTGCCATGAATTTTTTTGGCCGTACAGGCACGTGCCATAGGAGCGCTAAACAAGTAAAATCCTAGGTTAGTTTTCACATCCGGATACCAGACCCGATGCAGCCCTATCTTGACTTGATGCGCCACGTGCTGGAAAACGGTACCGACAAGTCCGACCGTACCGGAACTGGCACCCGCTCGGTATTCGGCTGGCAGATGCGCTTTGACCTGAGCCAGGGGTTGCCGGTCATGACGACCAAGAAGCTGCACCTCAAGTCGATCATCCACGAGTTGCTATGGTTCATCCAGGGCGACACCAACATCAAATATCTGCAGGATAACGGTGTCCGTATCTGGGATGAATGGGCCGATGAAAACGGCGACCTCGGGCCGGTCTACGGTAAGCAATGGCGCCGCTGGGAGACTCCAGATGGTCGGCTGATCGACCAGATTACGCAACTGGTTCATAGTCTGAAGCACAATCCGGACTCCCGCCGTCACATTGTCTCAGCGTGGAATCCGGGCGACGTAGACAATATGGCTCTACCGCCTTGTCACTGCCTGTTCCAGTTCTATGTTGCGAATGAAAAGCTGAGTTGCCAGCTCTACCAGCGCTCAGCCGACATCTTCCTCGGTGTCCCCTTCAATATCGCCTCATACGCGCTGCTTACGATGATGCTGGCACAGGTTTGCGGCTACCAACCGGGCGAATTCGTGCACACCTTTGGGGATGCGCATCTTTACTCCAACCATTTTGAACAGGCCAAGCTGCAACTGAGCCGTGCCCCTCGTCCGCTACCGACCATGTGGATCAACCCGGAAGTGAAAGATCTTTTCGCCTTCCGTTTCGAGGACTTCCGTCTCGAAGGCTACGATCCGCATCCGCACATTCCGGCGCCGGTGGCCGTTTAAGCCTCCCGCCCCCAGTAGCCGTTCGATCCCAAACTTTTCGTGGAAGCCTCTTGCGCCAGAAGCACGCCCTTTCAGTTGGGAACCTTGATCCAGCCCTTGGCCTCCATGCACGCGTGCATGCGACGGACGCTGGCGTTCGTCACCATGCCGTCGGTACCGGAATAGGTTTTTGCCTTACATTGTGCTTCATCGGCTGAATATTCGGCTTCGCCGGCACCTGATTTGGCCCAATGCCAAGACGAAAACAGCGCACAGGCGGACAGCAATAGGAAGAGGACTGAAGCACAGCCAGATTTGGGAATTGTTGCCATGGGTTTCGCGAAAGTCAGATGAGTAGCGCATCTTACACACCCTCCGCCCCCGAGATGTCACGGGGAGACGCAACCGCACCACCCCAGCCTCATGCCCCACCTCACTGGCCACCAAAGTGGGTGTGCTACCTGACCTCACGCTCTACACTAGCGTAGCTTTGCTCGCCTGGCGCCTCAATGAAGAAGCAATTGAGGTATGGAAACCGCAGTTCGGAAATATTTCATCTCCGGACAAAAACGCGGTCCACTCACTCTGTTCCGCCAACAAAATCCTACAAGGCGTTGCTGAAGGAGTGGAAACTGAGGCCATCCATACATCAGATACTGTGCGACAAGATCAAAGGATTACTGCACATCGATGTAGCAACCGTTACCGACCGAAGCGGCGATGTCGCCAATCTTCCCCACGCTAGGGCATCGCCTCCGATCAAGCCACCCAATCCCGACTACGTTCAATCACGCTTCCATAATCTTGCGACACATGGAAATGCTCAGCGAACACAATCTGAGCAGCTCCCATTATCGTCAATGCGATGATGCATCCCGACTCGACCAGTTCCTTGACGAGCGGATATATAGCTAGTCGCACACCGAATAACGAATAACCCAAAGGCCGCTCCACTTTGTGGAGAGGTCGCAAGTTTCGGTCAACCTCCGGCCATTGATGATGTTAGCATCGCATCTTGCGAGGAGGCGTTCCAAGCATTCACTTCGACTTACCGTTATCGATGCCAAGCGAGATTTCGGGACAAACCCGGGAAGAATTTCCAATCCGTGGCGAGGTTTGAGAAAATCATGCGGCGGTCGAACCCAGCTTCGCCTACACCATTCCCCGACGACAAATTTCTTGAGCCATCAACCAAGCGCAACACCAAGTCGATCATGACCGGAACCGACCATCAATGTGAAACCAATCCCCCTTTTCCGGAGTGGCAAAACACAAGAGAGCCCCTATTGATACCGGACTGATGATCTGACAATGACACTGACGACCACCCCTGCCTGGCAAGCGCTGGCAAGCCACGCCGAGACCCTACGCCCGCAGCATTTACGGAATTTGTTCGCCGCCGATATGCAGCGCTTCGAACATTTTTCACTCAACCGGCACGGCCTACTACTCGACTATTCGAAGCAACGCGTCACCGGCAAAACGATGACCTTGCTGCGTAACCTGGCAGAGGCTGCCGACTTCACCGGCTGGCGTCGCAAAATGCTCGATGGCGAGCCAATCAATCACACTGAAAACAGAGCTGTACGCCACGTCGACCTTCGCGCCGGTGATACTGCACCAGTGGAAGTCAAGGATGTGCTGCAACGCATGGCAGGATTTTGCGAGCAGATCCACGATGGTAGTTGGCGCGGTTTTTCTGGCGAGCGTATTACCGACATCGTCCATATTGGCATCGGCGGCTCCGATCTCGGGCCACGCATGGCCGTCCATGCGCTCGCCGCCTGGCAGCAGCCCGATCTCCACGTTCATTTCGTTTCCAACCTGGACAGTGCTGACCTAGCCAGCACACTGACTCGCCTGAATCCGCGCAGCACGCTGTTCATCATCGCCAGCAAGACATTCACGACACTGGAAACGATGGCCAACGCGCGCACTGCGAGGAACTGGATACGGGCTGCAGCCTCCGACGAACAAGCCATCGCCCGACACTTTGTCGCAGCTTCGAGCAATCTTGCCGCTACCGCCGAATTCGGCATTTCGCCCAAAAACGTTTTCGAATTCTGGGACTGGGTGGGTGGTCGCTTCTCTCTTTGGTCGGCCATCGGTCTGCCTATTGCGCTGGCCGTCGGCTTTGGCAATTTCGCACGCTTACTCGCCGGCGCCCATGACATCGATGAACATTTTTTTACTGCCCCGGCCGATAGCAATCTGCCGCTGACACTAGCGCTGATCGCCCTGTGGAATACCAACTTTCTCGATATTCACAGCCATGGTGTATTCCCTTATAGCCACTCGCTGGCGCTGCTACCCTCACATCTTCAGCAACTCGAAATGGAGAGCAACGGTAAGCGGGCCAATCGCGATGGGCTAGCCATCGACTATCCGACCAACCCGATCTTATGGGGCGCTGCAGGCACCAACGGCCAGCACTCCTTTTTTCAACTCCTGCACCAGGGCGGCGCTCCGGTCGCCAGCGACTTCATTGCGCTGGGCCACTCCGATTTCCCGTTGCCCGGTCACCACAGCGGCCTGCTCGCCAGTTGCCTGGCGCAATCATCGGCCCTGGCTTTCGGCCAAACCGTCGACGAGGCGCGGGCAGCCGGCATTCCGGAGCACCTGCTACCCTTCCGACGCTTCCCCGGCAACCAGCCGACAACCACGCTGGTACTCCCCGAACTAACTCCCTTCACGCTTGGCCAGCTGATTGCGCTATATGAGCACAAGGTGTTCTGCCTCGGGGTACTGTGGAACCTGAATTCCTTCGACCAATGGGGTGTCGAACTAGGCAAGCAACTGGCCGGACGCCTCGTCCCCTGCCTGCGCGGTGAGGCCAGCACCGATGCACTCGATGCCTCGACCCGAGGGTTGATTGAACATCTGCGTCAGTTCCGGACCTGATAGCCATGACTGAAATCGTCATCATCGCCGCCGTGGCAAAGAATCGCGTCATCGGCAAGAACAACACGCTGATCTGGAATATTCCGGCCGATATGGCCCATTTCAAGGCGCTTACAGCCGGTCAGACGGTGATCATGGGCCGCAAGACATGGGAATCGCTGCCACCACGCTTCCGCCCACTTCCCGGCCGACGCAACATTGTGATCAGCCGCCAAGCAGATTACGCAGCCCCCGGTGCCGAATTGGCCAACTCGCTGGACGCCGCGCTACGCCAGTCCTCCGCATCGGAAACTGCCTTCATCATCGGCGGGGAGCAGATTTACCGGCAAGCGATGGCCGTTGCCGACCGCTTGGAAATCACCGAAGTGGATCTCGAGCCAGAAGGCGATGCGTGGTTTCCGGAGATTCCGACCAGCGAGTGGAACCAGGCGTCAACAACCCCCGGCCAAGGCTACGCTTTCGTCACCTACCGTCGGCAAAGCTAAGCTGCCGCAGGCCTAGGGCGTAGATACTCGTCGCCGCACCAGATATTTACGGATTTCCTCGCACCCAGCCAGCGCCATGGCGAAAGCTGCTCCCCATAGCCAGATGTTGGCCGCCACGGGCCCCGTTCCGAACAAGCTGTTGCCCGCCGCCGTGAACACGATGGCCAGCAACAGGGCAATCTCGACGACGACGCCTACGATCAGCAAACGGTTGCCAAATAACGGGAAATGCCAAAAAGGCTGCAGAGGATGCCGACAGACGAAAACGTTGCTCACCTGGGCGAGCACAATACCCATCAGGCAAGCTGTCGTCGCCTGAAGGTACAGAGGCGAACTAGCTGGCAGCGACTGCCCGTAAGACCAGCCTTGCCCGATCAGAACCAGGAAGAACATGGCCATCGCTGCGACCGCTTCGAGCGGCCCGAGAAAGAGGTAGGCACGGCCTAGAAGGGGCCATGAGAGCAGGCGCTCGTTACGCGATCTGGGTGGGCGTTGCATCACCTCCGGATTCGGCAACTCAGCACCCAGTGCCAGTGCCGGGAGCATGTCGGTTCCCAGGTCGACAGCCAGTATCTGGATCACCGTCAACGGCAATGGAATTCCGAACAATACCGAAGCCAGGTAAGGCACCAGTTCCGGAATATTCGATGTCAGGATGTAGGTTAGGAATTTTCGGATGTTCTCGAATACCGCCCGCCCTTCCTCGACAGCATTGACGATGGTGGCGAAATGATCGTCGAGCAACACGATATCTGCCGCCTCGCGAGCCACATCGGTACCGGACAACCCCATGGCGATGCCGATATCGGCGATCTTGAGAGCGGGGGCGTCATTGACACCATCGCCAGTCACTGCAACGATTTCTCCCTTGAGCTGCAGCGCCTGCGTGACAAGCATCTTCTGGTCCGCCGTCATCCGGGCAAAGACGATTTCCGGACTATCCAGCGCCAGCTGCAGCGCAGCCGGACTCATCCCGCGCAGGGCATCACCGGTGATCACGCAGGGCGTTGACGAACGGAGCAGATCGATTTCGCGGGCAATAGCCACGGCAGTGTGGGGATGATCGCCAGTCGCCATGATCACCTTGATGCCAGCCGAGCGACAGCGGGTAACTGCTTCATGGACATCCGGGCGCGGCGGATCCTCCAAACCGACTAGCCCACACAATAACAGGCCATCCTCAACCGCCTGTTCGTCCATCGCCAATGGCCGCCAGGCCAATGCCAGCACTCGCAGCCCCCGCGCCGCGAGATCCTCCTGCGCCGCCTGAAATGCTGTCTGCGCGGCACCATCGAAAGGGCAGCGGGCATCGCCATCGAGCCAGCCGCTACAGAGCGGAAAGAGCGCCTCCGGAGCCCCCTTGCAATATAGGCTGCCAGCGCCGTCACTCTCGCGCCAAACAACCGACATACGTCGTCGCTCGGTATCGAAAGGCAATTCCCCAGCACGCTGACCGAAGGCCGGAATATCCCCGGCAAACTCCCACAAGGCAAGCTCCATCGGATCGCCAGCCGCGGCACCATCATGGAATTTCAAACTGTGGCAGAAGCGGGCTGTCGCCCGCAGGCGCAGATCATCGGCCCGCGGCCAGCGCTCGGCAGCCAGATGATGCCGACCGGCCACAAATAACTCGCGCACCGTCATTCGATTGCAGGTCAACGTCCCGGTTTTGTCTGTCAGGATCACCGTTGCGCTCCCCAGCGTCTCGACCGCAGGCAAATGGCGCACTAGTGCCTGACGTCGGGCCATGCGCTGCGCGGCCAAGGCCAATGCCAGCGTAACGGTGGGTAGCAAGCCCTCCGGTACATTGGCAACGATAATACCGATGGCGAAGGTAAAGTTGACCCAGAATGGCAAGCCGATAACGTAGCCGATCGCAAAAAAAACAATGCCCAAGGCCATCGCCAACAGTGCCACCAGCCGCGATACCCGCTCGATTTCGTGTTGCAGCGGCGAAGCCGTATCGCCAGTAGTCTGGGTCAGATGGGCGATGCGACCAAACTCGGTGTGCATGCCGGTGGCGTAGACAACTGCAGTACACTCGCCGGCGATGATCAGCGTCCCGGCGAAAAGGAGATTCGAAGCTTGCAAAAGACTCTCGGCGGATGATGCATCTGCTGTCACCGAGCGGGCATAGGACTCCCCGGTGAGGGTCGACAGATTGACCCGCAGACCCCAGCTTTCGATTACCCGGCAATCGGCGGGTACTTTCGCCCCCTCAGCCAGTTGTACGATATCGCCAGGCACCAACGCCGAGACAGGAATCTGCTGCAAGGCCCCATCGCGGCGTACATCGACCTGTACCGGCAGCAACTGCTGCAGTGCCGCCAGTGCCTGCTCGGTACGATAGGCCTGCCAGAAAGAGAAACAACCATTGACGACGATTACACCGACTATCGCCACGCCGAGTTGAAACATCCCCTGCCCGGGGGCCGCATGCGCGGCAAAAAACGCAAGTGCGGCCGCCAGCCAGAGCAGAAGCGCAAAGAAATGTCCGAATTCCCGAACGAACATCAGCCATAGTGGCTGGGCGACGACGCCTTCGACCCGATTGGGGCCAAACGCCGCCATACGACGCGCAGCTTCAACTGCCGACAGCCCCCCCATACCGCTGCTGAGATTGCTCAGGACGGCTTCAATCGACTGACTGGCGACGCTTGATCCGGAATGATCCATATCGTCCACGCCCCGCAGAGTCGGATGCGGAGCAAACTATACCCATGGTGGCACGCCGGCCTCGATTCGAAAAGAGCTATCCGTCGTCAAAAGATACAAGCCAAATGAAAAATGCCCGCCAAAGCGGGCATTTGCACCTCAACCAATGCTGTTTCAGCGGACGCAATCGACGTAGTAGCGACCATCCTTTTCCTTGACTAGGCCATGGACGTCGGTTTCGAACCCTGGGAAGGCCGCGTTGAATTCGCGAGCAAACTTCAGATAGCTGCAAATCGTCTTGTTGAAGCGCTCGCCCGGAATAAGTAGCGGAATGCCCGGAGGGTACGGCGTCAGCAACACCGCAGTGACCCGACCCTCCAACTCATCCACTGATACACGCTCGATTTCGCGATGCGCCATCTTGGCGAAAGCATCGGCCGGACGCATGGCCGGCACCATGTCTGACAGGTACATCTCGGTGGTCAGGCGGGCCACATCGTTCTGCTTATACACGCTGTGAATCTGCTTGCACAGATCGCGCAGGCCGACGCGCTCGTAGCGCGAATTCTTCTGCACGAACTCAGGCAACACCTTCCACAACGGCTGGTTTTTGTCGTAGTCATCCTTAAACTGCTGCAGCGCGGTCACCAACGTATTCCAACGCCCCTTAGTAATGCCGATGGTGAACATGATGAAGAAGCTGTACAGACCACACTTCTCGACGATAACGCCATGCTCAGCCAAGTACTTGGTGACGATGGCGGCCGGAATGCCGCGCTCAGCGAATTCGCCATCGACATCCAAGCCCGGAGTGATGATAGTCGCCTTGATCGGGTCGAGCATATTGAAGCCATCAGCCAATTTGCCAAAGCCGTGCCAGCGATCACCCGGCTTCAGCATCCAGGCATCGCGCTCCTCGATCCCCTCTTCGGAAAGGTCATCCGGGCCCCAAACCTTGAACCACCAGTCAGCGCCCCATTCCTCGTCCACCTTGCGCATGGCACGACGGAAATCGAGGGCTTCAGCGATCGATTCCTCGACCAGCGCCGTACCGCCCGGCTCCTCCATCATCGCCGCTGCGACGTCGCACGAGGCGATGATGGAGTATTGCGGCGAGGTCGAGGTATGCATCAGGTATGCCTCGTTGAAGATGTCGCGGTCGAGCTTGTTGTTCTCGGCATCCTGAACCAGGATCTGCGACGCTTGGCTCAGGCCGGCGAGCAGCTTGTGCGTCGATTGCGTCGAGAAGACCATCGATTCCTTACAACGCGGGCGATCGGCGCCGATGGCGTGGTAGTCGCCGTAGAAATCGTGGAACGCGGCATGCGGCAGCCAAGCTTCGTCGAAATGCAGGGTGTCGATCTTGCCGTCGAGTTCGGCCTTGATTTCCTCGACGTTATAGAGGATACCGTCGTAGGTCGACTGGGTGATGGTCAGCACACGCGGCTTGGCGGTCTTGTCAGCGATGAACGGGTTGGCAGCAATTTTCTTCTGAATGCTGTCCCAAGCAAATTCGCTTTTCGGGATCGGTCCGATGATGCCGAAATTGTTGCGCGTCGGCATCAGGAAGACGGGAATTGCGCCAGTCATCATGATCGCGTGCAGGATGGACTTGTGGCAGTTGCGGTCGACAACGACGATGTCGCCCGGCGCCACCGTCGAGTGCCAGACGATTTTGTTCGACGTCGACGTGCCATTGGTCACGAAATACAGATGATCGGAATTGAAGATACGAGCGGCGTTACGTTCGGATGCAGCGACCGGACCCGTGTGGTCAAGTAGCTGACCGAGTTCTTCAACCGCGTTGCACACGTCAGCACGCAGCATGTTCTCGCCAAAAAACTGGTGGAACATCTGGCCGACTGGGGATTTCAGAAAGGCGACGCCGCCCGAGTGGCCCGGGCAGTGCCAGGAGTAGGAACCATCGGCCGCATAGTGCGTCAAGGCGCGGAAGAAGGGTGGCGGCAGGCTATCGAGATAAGCGCTGGCCTCGCGCTTGATATTGCGGGCGATGAATTCCGGCGTGTCTTCGTGCATGTGGATGAAGCCATGCAGTTCGCGCAGGATGTCGTTCGGGATGTGGCGGCTGGTCCGCGTCTCGCCATGCAGGAAGATGGGGATTTCGGCGTTCTTGTGGCGAATTTCGGTGACGAAGGCGCGCAACTCAGCGAGCGTTTCATCTGGTTCTAGCGCCAACTCCTCGTCGTCAATGGACAGGATGAAGGCCGAGGCCCGACTCTGCTGCTGAGCGAATGAAGTCAGATCACCATAGCTTGTGACGCCAAGCACTTCCAGACCTTCCTTCTCCATCGCTTCAGCCAACGCGCGGATGCCAAGGCCCGAGGCGTTCTCGGAACGGAAGTCTTCGTCGATGATGATGACCGGGAAGTGGAAGCGCATGGGATTCAATCCTCAAAAAGCGGCGACCCGCCGCAGCGGGTCGAAGAATATGTCGGTGCTGTTACCGTCGTGCGTCAAATTTTCGGCAGGGTGACGCCCTCTTGCCCCTGGTACTTACCGCCGCGATCCTTGTAAGAGGTCTCGCAGATTTCGTCGGACTCGAAGAAGAGCACCTGGGCGCAACCCTCACCGGCGTAAATTTTGGCTGGCAGCGGCGTAGTGTTAGAGAACTCCAGGGTGACATGCCCTTCCCATTCCGGCTCAAACGGGGTCACGTTGACGATGATTCCGCAGCGAGCATAGGTCGATTTGCCAAGACAGACGGTCAGCACCGAACGCGGGATGCGGAAATATTCCATGGTGCGGGCCAGCGCAAAAGAGTTCGGCGGGATGATGCAGACGTCGGACTCGATTTCGACGAAGGATTTCGGATCGAAATTCTTCGGATCGACCACAGTCGAGTTGATATTGGTAAACACCTTGAATTCGCGGGCACAGCGGATATCGTAGCCATAGCTGGAGGTGCCGTAGGAGACGATCTTCTGACCATTGACCTCGCGCACCAGATCCGGCGCAAACGGTTCGATCATGCCGTGTTCCTGCGCCATGCGGCGTATCCACTTGTCTGATTTGATGGCCATTTTTTCTATTCCGCGCTGCAAAAAACAAAGGCGGGATTTTACCCGCCTTTGTCGTTGAAAATGTCTACAAATTACGTGTTCTGGACCACGATATTCGGGAATTTCGAGGTCATGTCCTTGGCCTTCTCGCCGATCTTCACCGCCACGCGGCGGGCGATGCCGCGGTAGATTTCGGCCGTGCGCGAATCCGGCGCGCCAACCACGGTCGGCTTGCCGCCATCGGCCATCTCGCGAATCGCCAGCTCCAGCGGCAGGCTGCCGAGGAATTCGACATCGTAGTCCGCGCACATCTTCTCGCCGCCGCCGGTGCCGAAGATATGCTCCTCATGGCCACAGTTCGAGCAGATATGGATGCTCATGTTCTCGACGATGCCAAGGATGGGGATATTGACCTTCTCGAACATCTTCAAGCCCTTGCGTGCATCGATCAGCGCGATGTCCTGCGGCGTGGTGACGATTACTGCACCGGTCACCGGCACCTTCTGGGCCAGCGACAGCTGGATGTCGCCGG
>JAGWUW010000461.1 GCA_028868235.1 Betaproteobacteria bacterium
GTCCTGCAAGGTCTCGATGGCGCCGATTACTTCTCCATCGGTATTGCGCAAAGCGGCAGCAGTGAAAAATAGCCAGCGCCCGCCATCACCGAAGGTCGGAAAAAAGTCCTCCGCTTCGTATGCATCGTCGATCAGGACAGAACGGGAAAACTTGCCGTGATAATAACGCTCGACGGCATCGTCAAGCACACCGTCGACAACCAGATCGGCCATGATCGGTCGCGCCGAATCGTAGAATGCCCGCCATTGCTCGGAACGACCGATCATCTCATCGGCTGGCACGCCGGTCAGCACCGCACAGGCTCGATTCCAGTGCGTGACCCGATGGTTTACGTCGATAACAATGGTCGCTACTGGATTACCCTCGACCAACTGACTCAGGGCGATGCCATTGGCTTCGCTGGACTGCTGCATAAGGAAACTGCCTTGTCTGTCAGGTAGAATTTATGGTTATAAATATGGCTCAAGCGACCGCAGACAACAATGACCTTCGTTAACCTTCCGTGAAAAAAAACCAAGTCGAGCAGTTTTTCGCCCGTTTGCGCGATGCCAATCCGGTGCCGACGACCGAATTGCATTATGCGACGCCATTCCAATTGTTGATTGCTGTCATTCTGTCCGCCCAGGCTACGGATATCGGCGTGAACAAGGCTACCGCGCGTCTTTTTCCCGTCGCACCGACCCCAGAGAGTATGCTCGCACTGGGGGAAACTGGGTTGATTGAATACATCAAAACCATCGGTCTGTTCCGCACCAAGGCCAAAAATGTCATCGCTACCTGCCGCATGCTGGTCGAACAACATGGCGGTGTTGTGCCCGAAGAACGCGCAGCCCTCGAAGCTTTGCCTGGTGTCGGTCGCAAAACGGCAAATGTCGTACTCAATACGGCCTTTGGCTATCCAACCATCGCGGTCGACACCCATATCTTCCGACTTGGCAATCGTACCGGTCTGGCCCCAGGCAAAACAGTCAACGAGGTCGAGCAAAAACTGCTACACGTGACACCGGATGAGTTCAAGAAAGACGCACACCACTGGCTAATCCTGCATGGCCGCTATGTCTGCAAGGCACGCAAACCCGAATGTGTACGCTGTGTCGTTGTCGATCTGTGTGCTTACCGGGGAAAAACCGTATGAAAGCGGCGAGCAGTCTGGTGACCGGCCAGCGGCCGGTGGCTGAACTCGCTCAAGAAGCTGTCCGCCAGGCTCTTGCCAACGCCGCCGTGACGCGAGCCGACCATGTACTACTCTTTCTGAGCCGCGATTTTGCACGTAATCCGCAACCGGCAGTCGTCGCCGCAGCACGTGCCTCCGCTTGCCTGTCAGTCTGTGGCAGTACAGCGAGCGGTTTGTTTACCGAGCACGGTTGGCAACTCGACCAATCTGCCGCCGCCGCTATGATAATCGCATCACCTGAGCAAGCAAGCATCCCGGGCGAACCGCTGCTCTCCTTCTCATCCCATAGCCGGCTGCCCTTCGATTGGCAAAGCGACGTCCCGCGCGCCGGTTTTCTCGACTCCGACGGTGTCACTTGGACCCGTGGCCGCATCGCCGATCATGGTTGCGCCGAACTGCACCTTTCCAACCTGCGTACCCATCAGGCCAAATCCACCGCCCTACGCCCGCTCGGTGCGCCACAGACAGTCGACCTGTGTCGTGGCTATGAACTCAGCCGCATCGGCGGCCACCGCGCGATTGACAGCCTGAACCGCGCGCTGCCAGCCGAACTGCGGCAACATCCACCGCTCCACCAGATCGTTCTGCTGCGACACCCCGACGAGCCAGGGATCGCCATTCTGACGGCTAATGGCGATGGCTCGCTAATGCTCGCCGACAGCTTGGAGAACGGCAATTCGATCACCTGGGCCATCCGCCAGCCGCTAACAGCCGAACAACAGGTCCGTGAATCTCTGAACAACCTTGCCCGGACAGGCCTGCGCGCGGATTTCGCCCTGATGTTCTCGTGCATCGGCCGCGGCCCCTTGTTCTATGGCGACGACGACCGCGATCTGCAAATATTTCGCGAAGTATTCCCCGATACTCCGCTGCTCGGTGCCTACGGTACTGGTCAGATCGTCCCCTGTGCCGGGAATAATCGCCTGTACCACAATGCCGCACTGACCCTGCTTTTCGAAAGTTCACATGTTTAATCCATCCCGCGAACAGGTGCGCCGTTTTTTCTGCGACGCCTGGAGAAAACACCTCGATCGCCTGCCGCTAGTTGGTGCCGAAGTCACCGCTGCCGATATCGCCTCCCGCCATCCTGAATACCATACGCT
>JAGWUW010000462.1 GCA_028868235.1 Betaproteobacteria bacterium
ACGAGCAGGCGCTGGCTGTCCCACAGCAAGACGGTGAGGAAGATGGCAAGAAAGATCGCGCCCGCACCCAGCGCCAGTACCGCCACCGCGCCCCACAACAGCAGGGCGAGCAGGCGCTGGCGCTCCTCCTCCAGTTCCGTCGCCAGAAGCTGGAGGCGCGTCTGCAACAGCGTCAAGGAGGTGCCGAGCAGCCCCTTGAGGGAAGCGAACAAGCCGGTACGGCGCGGTTCGCTCATGCTGCGGTCACTCAGCGGCGACCGATGAGCATGCCGATCACGAGACCGACGCCGGCGGCAATGCCGACCGCCCTCCAGGGGTGGTCGTGCACATAGTCGTCGGCAGCACGGCCGGCGGCCTTGGCCTTGTCGATCACGATGGCCTCGGCTTCGGCCAGCTTGTACTTGGCATCGGCCAGGCGCGCCTGCGTCTTTTCGCGCAGATCGGCGATCTTTTCGCCGGCCTGACCGGCGGTCGCACGCAGGATTTCCTCGGCATCGGCGATCACCACCTTGAAGTCCGAGATCAGTTTGTCCTTGCTCACTTGAGTGATGTCATTCATGGCAGGTCTCCTGTGTGGTTATGGCAAATGGATAAGACAAAGGCTACCGCCTTTCCTTCTGCATGGCAATCGGAGACAGCCTACGCCACCAGCCCCGCAACAGGCAAAAGCGCAATAAACAAGGCGCCCGAAGTATGGCTGCACTTATCGGATATTCCGTTTTAAACGCGACACCCGCGTGTCGAGATGCTTTACACGGGCAGCCGCCACAAAACGCAACACTTTGATTTTATGTTTTTATTTTACATGGCACAGAGCATGCTTATTGTCCTGCATCCAAAACCCAGGTTGCCGAATTCATCATGTTCAAGACGCTCAAGCAGATCGCCCTCGCCACCAGCCTGACGCTCGCCGCCGCGGCGAGCTTTGCGGCACCGGTGACCTTCAACGTGAATGCGCTGGCCATTCTCCCGGGCAGCGGCTACGGCATCGATGCCAGCGAAGCGTCGGGCACCAAGCTGGATGTGCGCTTCACCACCATCACCACCAACTACAATTTCACGCTCAACAATGTCGGCGACCAGTACTTCTTCAAGGTCGGCACCGTATCCTTCCGCGAGCCGGACGGGTTCTCCGGCATCAACGCCGCCGAGTCGAACATCGCCAACCTCAATGTCAATGCGCTGTTCTCCTTCTCCAGCCCCTTCGGCGGCAACGAGCAGCTGCAGGCGTTCGGTCTGGCCCAAGTCGGCAGCGTGACCGACGCAGCCGTCGACTACCAGCTGACCTGGTTTGCCAACACCGTGCAGTTCTCTGGCGGCTCCTTCGACTTCGCCCTGGTGCCGATGTCCTTCGACAACAACACCAACCCGACCCAGGATCTGACCGCAGTCATCACCCTGCGCGGCATCAGCTCCAACCAGGTGCCGGAACCGGCTTCGCTGGCGCTGATCGGTTTCGCTCTGGCCGGCGTCGGCTTCGCCCGTCGCAAGCGCGCCTGAGCGCATCCTGCCGCAATGCAAAACGGCGCCCACGGGCGCCGTTTTGCATTGCGGCATCGCCGGCGCAACTACAAGGCGTGAGCGTAGTCGACGATCAGAGGCGCATGATCCGAAAAGCGGCTGTCCTTGTACACCGCCGCTGCATGCGCGCCCGCAGCCACGCCCGGCGTCGCGATCTGGTAATCGATGCGCCAGCCCACATTCTTGGCCCAGGCCTGACCGCGATTGCTCCACCAGGTGTAGGCCTCCTCGCCATGTTCGGGATAGAGATGACGGTAAACGTCCACCCAGCCCTGCTCGCCGAACACGCGCGTCAGCCAGGCTCGCTCTTCGGGCAGAAAGCCGGAGTTCTTGAGGTTGCCCTTCCAGTTCTTGAGATCGATTTCCTTGTGCGCGATATTCCAGTCGCCGCAGATCACGATCTCGCGACCGCATTCGCGTAGCGTCTGTAAATGCGGATAGAACACTTCCATGAAGCGGAACTTGGCCTCCTGGCGTTCAGGCGAACTGGAGCCGGAGGGGAGATATACCGAAATAACCGACAGCCCCGCGAAATCGAGCTGAAGGTAGCGCCCTTCGGCATCGAACTCGGCATTGCCGAGACCGACAACCACATTGTCCGGCTCGTGTTTGCTATATATGCCGACACCGCTGTAACCCTTCTTCTCGGCGCAATGGAACCAGCCCTTGTAATCGTCGGGAGCAAGCATCTGCGGCGTCAGGTCGGGCATCTGCGCCTTGAGCTCCTGCATGCAGACGACGTCGGCATCCTGCC
>JAGWUW010000463.1 GCA_028868235.1 Betaproteobacteria bacterium
AGATTTCCGCGCCCCTCAATGTCAATTCCGGCAATTCGGCGGGAACCCAATCATGGCTGAACTGATCGACGGCCGCGCTCAGGCTGACGCCCTCAACTTGCGGACCGCCGCCGCTGCCGTGGAATTCCACCAGCGCGGTGGCGACGTGCCAGGCCTGGCCGTCATCCTCGTCGGTGAAGACCCCGCCAGCGACATCTACGTCCGACGGAAGATCAACCAATGCCGTAAAGTCGGCATCCATTCAGCGGAACACCGCCTTCCGGCTACAACCAATCAGATCGAATTGCTCCGACTGATCGATAGCTTGAACGGCGATCCATCCGTCCACGGTATACTCGTGCAGTTGCCGCTTCCCGATGGCATCGATGCCGCGCTTGTCCTCGACAGGATCGCGCCGGCCAAGGACGTGGACGGATTCCACCCGGTGAACGTCGGGCGGCTTTCGACTGGCACTGGCGGGCTGGTGCCTTGCACGCCGTTAGGGATCATGATGCTGCTCGACAGCGTCATCGATGACTATCGGGGGCTCAACGCCGTCGTCATCGGCAAGTCCAACATTGTCGGCAAGCCGGTCTCACTGCTGCTTCTTGAACGTGAGGCGAGGGTTACCGTCACGCATATCGAGACGCGTGAACTGTCGGAGATCACCCGAAAGGCTGACATCGTGGTTGCCGCCGCCGGTGCGCCGCATCTGGTGCGAGGGTACTGGATCAAGCCGGGCGCTGTCGTCATCGACGTCGGCATCTCGCGCGTGGCAAATCCCGATGGAACCACCAAAATCGTCGGTGACTGTGCCACGCATGAGTTGGATCATGCCAGAGCCGTCACACCGGTACCCGGTGGAGTCGGTCCGATGACCATTGCCTGTCTGCTGTCGAACACCGTTCAGGCAGCGTTGCAATCGCTGAGCCAGCCTGATCCCCCAACCAACGAGTCGGACGCAAAAGTCGTGCGATCGGACTGTACGCCCATGAAGGTTGGACAAGGCATCGCTACTCCGGTTCAGTGAACGCGGGAGAACTCGGTCCAGGGGTCGACAAGAATGTTAGGTACACAGGATTCCGCAGGACACGGCGAGTCTGCTCACAGCGGGCGAAATGCTGGCTGGGCTGTCATGTTCGCGGCGTCGCTTGCAGCAGGCGTGGCACACCTCGGCACCTCAACGATGCCCTTCCAGATCGGTGCTTTGATGGATGGGGCACATTACTCGGCCAGCCTCGCGGGAACATACGGGTTCTTCGTGGTCGCATCCCTGGCTGTAGTCATGTTGGTGGTTTCGCCCGTTATCCATCGAACCCGTCCCGAGTTGCTTGCGGTAGCAGGTGGCATTCTGGGTGCCATAGCCCACGGCGGCATCTACTATCTCGTTCCCGGGACGATGCTGCTGTTCGCTCTCGCGATCCTCGCCGGCGCGGCCTATGGCTTGGTCTTTGCCGGCATGGTGGCAGCTTCTGCGGCGTACAAGAACGCGGAAAGGCTGTACGGCGTGGCGAACGCGGGCGCGCTGGTTTTCCTGGTCGCGATCATGACCGCCTTTCCATTCTCGACCAGACTGCTCGGCGTATTTGGGCCATTCCTGTTCATTGCGCTGATGTTGCTGCTGCCGTGTCCAGCATTTCTGCTCCTCAAGACCAGCAAGACTTCCGCCGCACACCAGATCGCCGCTCCGCGTGTACACCGACTTCTATGTCGGCATTCATCATGCCACCAACATCGGCAAGCAATTCCGCCCCGACAACCCGTTGCTGCCGAATTACAAATACGTACCGATTGGCTATCACGGTCGCGCATCCTCAATTCGTGCTTCCGGCGCACCGCTGGTTCGCCCGAAAGGGCAACGCAAGGCTCCCGATGCGGAGGTACCCACCTACGGTCCGACGCAACGCCTCGACTATGAGCTTGAAATGGGTGTCTGGGTTGCGGGTGAAAACGAACTGGGCGTGGCCGTGTCGATTGAGGATGCAGCATCGCGCATCGCCGGAATCTCGCTGCTCAACGACTGGTCGGCGCGCGACTTGCAGGCATGGGAGTATCAGCCCTTGGGGCCGTTTCTCGCCAAGAACTTCCTCACTTCGGTGTCGCCTTGGGTGATCACGATCGAGGCTCTGGAACCATTCCAAATTGCTCAATCAGTACGACCGGAAAGTGATCCAGCACCGCTGCCGTATCTGTGGTCCGATCAGGACCAAATGCGCGGAGCCTTGGCTATCACGCTCGAAGTGTTTCTCTCTTCTGAAAAGATGCGAAGCGACGGCATT
>JAGWUW010000464.1 GCA_028868235.1 Betaproteobacteria bacterium
GCGCTGGGCCTCGACAAGTCGGTTGTTTGCGGTAAAACAGGTAATCCGCTCGCGAAGTTCGTCCTTGATTGCCTCGATAGCACGCAACACCGTCGCTCGAGGCGTGACATAGTGAGAGGCAGGAAACACCGTGAAACGTAGCGCCTTGTGCAGCAGGTGCCCGGTCAGCGGATCGAAGAACTGGAGCCCGTCCACTTCATCGTCAAACAAAGAAATACGGATAGCGTGCTCCGCGTGTTCGGCGGGGAAAACATCGATAATGTCGCCACGCACGCGAAACGTGCCGCGATGGAAATCCATCTCGTTACGCTCGTACTGCATGTCTGTCAGGCGCTTGACGATGGCCCGTTGGTCGAGTTTGTCCCCTACCCGCACGGTCAGGATCATGTTGTGGTATTCGTCGCGATCTCCGATGCCGTAGATGCACGACACGGTCGCAACGATCACCACGTCGCGGCGCTCGATCAGGCTCTTGGTCGCCGACAGGCGCATCTGCTCGATGTGATCGTTGATCGAGCTGTCTTTTTCGATGAACAGATCGCGCGACGGAACGTAGGCTTCAGGCTGGTAGTAGTCGTAGTACGAAACGAAATACTCGACGGCATTTTCGGGAAAGAATTCCTTGAATTCGGAATACAACTGCGCAGCCAGTGTCTTGTTCGGCGCCAATACCAGCGCAGGACGTCCCGTACGGGCAATGACGTTAGCCATGGTGTAGGTTTTGCCCGATCCAGTAACACCCAGCAAAGTTTGGAATGAAAGTCCGTCCTCGACCCCCTCCACCAGCAGGCGGATAGCCTCGGGTTGATCGCCGGCCGGAGGGAACGGCTGATGCAATCGATAAGGGCTGTTTTCGAACGTTACAACCGGCGTGGAGGTGTTGGTTTCGGTCATGCTAAAATTCTTCGGTTTTCTCTCGCGTGGCAACTACGCCATGTGATCATCACTCGTATTATTCCACGGAGTCCTTATGTCCTCTTCGATCTTCGCTGCGGTGGAAATGGCCCCGCGCGATCCTATCCTCGGTCTGAACGAAGCCTTCAATGCCGATGCGCGCACCACCAAGGTTAACCTGGGCGTTGGCGTGTACTTCGACGACAACGGCAAGATTCCGCTGCTGGGCGCCGTCAAGGCCGCCGAGGAAACCCGCGTCAAGGCTGGCCTGCCGCGTGGTTACCAGCCGATCGAAGGCAACCTAGCCTACAACAGCGCCGTGCAGCAACTGCTGCTCGGCAAGGATTCCGCCCTGATCGCCAACGGTCAGGTCATCACCGCTCAGGCTCTCGGCGGCACTGGTGCCCTGAAGATCGGTGCCGACTACCTGAAGCGCCTGAACCCGGATGCCAAGGTCTACATCAGCGATCCGTCCTGGGAAAATCACCGTGCGCTGTTCGAATCCGCCGGTTTCGTCGTGGAAAACTACCCCTACTACGATGCCGCCACCCGTGGCGTTAACTTCGATGGCATGAAGGCCTGCCTGAAGGGCCTGAATGCTGGTTCGATCATCGTTCTGCACGCTTGCTGCCACAACCCCACCGGCGCTGACCTGAGCGATGCCCAATGGGGCGAAGTCGTTGCCATCTGCCAGGAACGCGGCCTGGTGCCCTTCCTCGACATGGCCTACCAAGGCTTTGCCGACGGTATCGAAGCCGACGCCGTTGCCGTTCGCGCCTTCTCGGCTTCCGGCCTGCAGTTCTTCGCCTCCAGCTCGTTCTCCAAGAACTTCTCGCTGTACGGCGAGCGCGTCGGCGCCCTGTCCATCGTCACCGCCGGCAAGGACGAATCGGCCCGCGTTCTGTCGCAGGTCAAGCGCGTCATCCGCACCAACTACTCCAACCCGCCGACCCACGGCGGTGCCCTGGTGGCCGGCGTTCTCGCCTCGGCCGAACTGCGCGCCCAGTGGGAAGCCGAACTGGCCGGCATGCGCGACCGCATCCGCGCCATGCGCACCGGCCTGGTCGACGCCATCAAGGCAACCGGATGCGCCCAGGACTTCTCCTTCGTCGCCCAGCAACGCGGCATGTTCTCCTACACCGGCCTGAGCGCCGCCCAGGTTGATCGTATGCGCGAAGAGTTCGGTATCTACGCCGTATCGACCGGCCGCATCTGCCTGGCTGCACTGAACACCAAGAACCTGGACTACGTTGCCAAGGCGATTGCTGCAGTTACCAAGGCCTGATTCAGCAATATCCGGTTGGATGAAAAATGGCGGAACTTCGGTTCCGCCATTTTTATTTCAACCACCACC
>JAGWUW010000465.1 GCA_028868235.1 Betaproteobacteria bacterium
CGAGTAGCCACTTACCGGCTCGCCAGGACTATGAAAGCAAGCTTGATCGTTACCTGGCGCAAATTAGGTATCTGAAAAACCGCCTCGATATCCCGGTTATCGCCAGCCTGAACGGCGATTCGCTCTCCGGCTGGGTCGAACTCGGCCGCGAACTGGAAGCCGCCGGCGCCGATGCACTGGAACTGAATACCTGGCACCTGCCGGGCAGCCCGTGCGAAACCGGCAGCGGCGTCGAGGATCGCTACATCGCCTTGCTGAGCGAATTGAAAGCGGTGGTCGGCATACCGATCTGCCTCAAGCTGTCGCCTTTTTTCTCGGCCCTGCCCAATTTCGTGCGCCGCGCCGAAAAGGCCGGTGCAGCCGGTGTTTCGCTGTTCAACCGATTTTTCCAGCCGGATATCGACCTGGACACATTGACGGTGGTCGACCGTGTCCAGCTATCGACCTCGGCCGACGGCCTGCTTGCCATGCGCTGGATCGCCATCCTGCGCGGCCATACGCAGATCACGCTGGCCGCTTCCGGCGGCGTCCACACCGCTGGCGACGTGCTCAAGATGCTGCTCGCCGGCGCCGATGTCACCCATGTAGCGAGCAGCGTACTGGTTAACGGCTCGGCGCGGATCGCGCAGATGCTGGACGATCTCCAACACTGGTTATCTGAGCGCGAATACGACTCGGTGGCGCAACTCAAAGGCTCGATGAGCCAGCGCAATCATCCCAACCCGTCAGCCTTCGCCCGTAGCGCCTATCTAAATGCCATCGACACATTCACGCCGCCCGCCGGCGTCCGCTACTGACGGCTTTTTCGGCAGATTGTTGGCGCATTTTTAGCAGGCATCAAAGCCGCACCCCGGTCGGACAAATAACATCGACCCGCCAAACAATTTCCGAAAGGGGGAAAGACAATGAGTGGCGCTTTCACTAAATCGATGGCGCGGAACATTTTCTACGGGGGGACGGTTTTCTTCTTCCTGTTGTTCCTTGCGCTGTCATTCGATACTCATTCGCAACTGCCGAAACGCGACATGCGGGCCAACATCACGCCGCAGGTTGCTGAAGGCAAGAAGCTATGGGAAACCAACGACTGTATCGGTTGCCACACTCTGATGGGTGAAGGCGCCTACTTCGCTCCGGAACTGGGCAACGTCGTCGTCCGCTACGGCGAAGAAGGTGTCAAGGCGTTCATCCAGAGCCGTCCGAAAGAGGGCATCCCGGGTCGCCGCAGCATGCCGCAGTTCAATTTCACCGACGAGCAACTGAATGCCATCGTGGCCTTCCTGAAGCACGTCAATTCGATCAACGACGCAAACTGGCCGCCTAACAGCCAGGGCTGATCGACAGGAGAACTGAACATGCAATTCAAATCCCAAGCGGTTGCAAAACCCTACTTCATCGCGGCAATCGGTCTGTTTGTCGGTCAAATCCTGTTCGGCCTGATCCTCGGCCTGCAGTATGTGCTCGGCGACTTCCTGTTCCCCGCCATCCCGTTCAACGTGGCCCGCATGGTCCACACCAACCTGCTGATCGTGTGGCTGCTGTTCGGCTTCATGGGCGGCGCTTACTACATGATCCCGGAAGAATCCGAGACCGAACTGTTCAGCCCGAAACTGGCGCTGCTCATGTTCTGGATCTTCCTGGTCGCCGGCGCGGCAACCATTGTCGGCTACCTGGCCGTGCCGTACGCCACCCTGGCAGAACTGACCGGTAACAACATCCTCGAAACGATGGGTCGCGAGTTCCTCGAACAACCGCTACCGACCAAGGTCGGAATCGTCATCGTAGCGCTGGTGTTCCTGTTCAACATCACCATGACGGTGCTGAAGGGCAAGAAGACCTCGATCTCGATCGTGTTGCTGCTCGGCCTGTGGGGTCTGGCCGTCTTCTTCCTGTTCTCGTTCTACAACCCGGTGAACGTCGTTCTCGACAAGTTCTTCTGGTGGTGGACGGTACACCTCTGGGTGGAAGGCGTCTGGGAACTGATCCTCGGTTCGTTCCTGGCCTTCGTGCTAATCAAGACGACTGGCGTTGACCGTGAAGTGATCGAAAAGTGGCTGTACGTCATCGTTACCCTGACGCTGATCACTGGCATCATCGGTACGGGTCACCACTATTTCTGGATCGGCACGCCGGAATACTGGCAGTGGTGGGGTTCCATCTTCTCCGCTCTGGAACCGATTCCGTTCTTCGCCATGACCGTCTTCGCCTTCAACATGGTGAACCGTCGTCGTCGCGAGCAC
>JAGWUW010000466.1 GCA_028868235.1 Betaproteobacteria bacterium
GATGTACACGCCATCAAGACGGGCGCGATCTCCAGCACCCGGGCTGCGGCCCAGCCATCCAGCGAACGGGCGTCTTTGTGCCGAGCAACGGTGCCTAGCGCCCAAATCGTGCGGCCCAGAGCGTCATCCGCACCATCGCTCTCCAACCACGTCCGATCGAAATTCATGAAGTTATGGACCTGGTTGGTCTGTGGTGACCAGGCGCTCTCGACAAAGGCTGCGTATGTGAGGTGCAACTGTTCCTCTTGCGCTGTCAAAGGGCGCAATGCCGCGAGTTCGGTGAGGACGAGCAGCGCGCGCGCATTATCGTCTAGGCAATAGCCATGTCTTCGATCGGGCACCGCAAATTTGGTGTGCTGCATAAGGCCGACCGAATCGGTGAGCGCAGCAAGATGGGCCGTCGAGACAGGTGGCAATGGGGTGTTGCCTGGTTCGATCGATGGAAAGGCGATAATGGTTGCGCTTGCCGAACGCCGCTCCAATCGGACGGTTGAAAATACTTCGAGATACTGTTCCGCCACTGACGGCCAGATCATTGCCCGGCCACGAGCATAGGCGTTCGTCCGAATTTCGCTTCGCAATGCATCGTCGTCGATCAACCTGCGAATGGCCGTTGCGAACCCGCCTGCCTGTTCAAACGGAACGAGCAAGCCGCAATCGTCTGCGAGCAGCTCCTGCGCGTACCAGAACGGCGTTGAGACAACGGCTTTGCCGAGCGCAATCGCATAGGCCAGTGTCCCGGAAACGATCTGTGCCTCGTTGGGGTAGGGTGACAGATAGATGTCACACGCGGCCAAATAATCCAGCAACGCGTCAAGCGACAGGTATCTGTCCACGAACTGCACATGTTCGCTAACGCCCAGCTCGCTGGCGAGTACTGCCAGGCTCTCGCGGTAGCGCTCGCCCTCGTCCCGGACCAGGTTTGGATGAGTAGCGCCGACGATCATGTAGAGGAGTTTGGGGTTATCCTGGACGAGCGCGGGGAGCGCGCGAATAGCAGTCTCGATACCTTTTCCTGGCCCAAGCAGTCCGAAGGTCATGAGCAAGGTCCGCTCTGCCAAGCCTAGATCGTGCTTCGCCATGGCTGGATCCAGAAAGGGCCGATTTGGTACGCCATGGGGGATCACGTCGATTTGATCGGCCGAAACACCATAGACATCCTGCAGGATCTGGCGCCCCTTGTCGGCCATCACGACCAGGCGAGCGGAGCTCGCGATGAGTTCATCCATGACTAGGCGTTGAGCCGGATTCGGTGAGGCAAGGACGGTGTGCAGCGTCGTGACGAGTGGTGCTTTCAGACCGCGCACGAGGCCGAGGACATGCTCACCCGCCTCACCGCCGAAAATGCCGAATTCATGTTGCAGCGAGACGATCTCGATATCAGCAACATTCAGAAAGTCCGCCGCCACTTCATAGGAGGCGGGGTCTGCGTGTTGAATCTCCAGCGGGACCTGATCGGGATAGGCGTAGGCATTCTTGTCGTCGGTCATGGCAATTGTCATCGCGGCCACGTTCGGATCGGCAGTGCTCAGCGCCTGCTGGAGATCATTTGTGAAGGTTGCGATACCGCAATGGCGCGGCACGCATGTCCCGATAAGAGCGATGCGGCTGGGCCGGGGAGTGAGGACGGGACCGTTCATGTTCAACCTCTAACCAAATGGATCTCTTTCGAGTCGGCAACACGAACGCGGCGGCGCGTATTGCCATTGCGCAATGCGTCCAGGCCTGCCCGTCGAAGTTCGATGAGGCACTTGCATGCCGAATGTCGCGGTTGCCGCACTATACGTATTGTCCGTGAAACACGCCCCCCTGGCAGGAAAGGGGCCACATCGCAGGTCAAGGCTTCGTTGGCTTCCAGTGAGGCTTGCCAGAATGGCCGAAATCGTTTGATCGTGCTGTCACTAAGCGCAGCGACGGACATCCCGCTGTCGGTTTGTCCAGCAGACCTGACTCCCGTATTGGCGTCGACCCTGAACATGGGTGGCAATTCTGCACGGATTATCGGGTGCAGTTGGGGCGATACTTCGTGGAATAGAATCTGCCCCCGGTAGCCAAGCGACGGGAAATGTTCATTTCTGCGACAGCGCCGGCAGAAATTTGTCGCGATCGACACGTGCGCAAGTGGCGCATCCGATTGTCTTAGATTGGATCTTGGTGCGAGGTCATTGTGCAATCTGGCCTGGTGATAGAATCGCCGATGGTTACGGGATCGCAATGTTGACGGCTCACAGATAGAC
>JAGWUW010000467.1 GCA_028868235.1 Betaproteobacteria bacterium
TCGAGCCGCTTGGCAGGGTGGACAATCCCCTTGCCCGGATCGCTGGTCGAACGGCGCAGGCCCTGTTCGGCCCAGGCGTCGAGGTCCGTGACCGAGTAGACGATGCGTCCGCCAAGTTTGCGGTAGACCGGGCCGGTCCCAAAGCAGCGGTGCTTTTCGAGAGTGCGGGCGGAGAGGCCCAGATGCACGGCAGCGTCGGGCGTCCGCAAGAAGCGGGCTGTTACTGGGGTCGGTCTGGCATCCATGGCAAGGCTCCGGCGAAAGATGGCAGCGACAGCGGGCTGTCGCTGGGGTTCGCGAGCTTTGGCGTGGCAGGGACCAACTGAAGGAGTGACAGAATGCGTGCCCGCATTTCTGTCACTCCTACCGCTAAGGGATCGGCTTCAGCTGTGAAGGAGCAATTTGCGATACCCAACCGCGACCAGGCGGCGGGCATCGGCGATCAGCCGGAGCACGTGCCTCCGTTCGCCCGATCCCTTCCATACCGCCCCGGCAAGCGGACGATGGCCGCGAAAGACAAGGCCGAAGGCGAGGTCGTGCGAGGTGGCGCCGGCGTCCAGCGCGTCATAGATTCCCAGGAGTTGGGTGTAGCGATTGCGTTGATAGCGGGTCGGAAGTGCGGCCAGTCCGGCTGCAACCCGGCCCCCGCGCGTCACCCGCTGAAGGCGGGCAGCTGCGGCGAGGCGCAACGCGCAGGCCGGATCGCACGGGATCGAGAATGCCGGAACGTAGAGAAGAGGCGCATGGCGCACGCACAGGCGCAGCCGGGCGGTGCCATGCGCGACAACGAGATGGTGCTCTGCGTCCTTGGTGGCTTCGACCAGCGGCTCAGAGCTGGGCGGAAGCGGAATTGCCCGTTCCAGATCTGCGGATTCGATGACCACCACGTCGGGTGCCGCCTCCGGCGACCACAGTGCTGGGCTTTCGCGCGGATTTGCCATTGGATCCGAGGGGAAAGCTCAAGCCCCATCGCCGGGCGAGGCCCTCCTGTTCTTGCAATGAGGTTTCAGGAAACTCGGCCATGTGAGCCATGGTTTCAGCATGATCACGTCGGTAGTCTGGATTTCGATTCAGGAATTCCTGCGCGAAATCCGCATAGTCATGATGTCGATACTGATCCGCGGTCGGAGGTGACCGCCAAGACGAACCACCGGACATATGGACCTCGCAAAGCACAGGCGAGCAGGCCAAGCATCAAGTCTTTGTTCAGTATAGATAACTCGGAAGTAGCCAAGTTCGCGGGATGCTATGCCGCGCTGCGAAGTAGGCGGACTATTCAAATATGGAAAATTCCGAATTGATTCGCCAGGGCGTCACGCTTTTCGGGACTTCTCCAGCAAATTCCTGTACCCATGAGTGGTCATCCATCGCGCCCGATCGAGATGACTTTCGTAAACTCGCTTGGCACGTTCTGGCTCGACGGAAGGGTTCAGTCCGAAAACGATTGTGGCGATTTCCCGCCAGTCGGCCCCCTCTGCTTCTGCATCAAGTACCCGTAAATACGTCACAAAATGGCGCTCGTCATAGGTCGTGACGATTTCGCCCGCAGGCGGGTTGTCCTCAAAAGGTGGTGTGGTCATGGAGCGAGCCTTTGTTTCGACTCAATTCACGTCGTTTTACACTTAGCACGAAAGTTGCTCCAGATCGGTGAAAACTTGGCTTCTACCTAAACGGGGAGGCCGATCTATCAGTTCGGGTATAACCAACTACCACGGCCCGATACGAAGCGTGACGAGGTGACACAATTTTCCGCGTATTATAATACGTAGCACGTTGATACGCGACCGGTTTCTAAGCTTCGGATGGATATCCGCAAGCTTTTCGGCGCCAATGTTCGTTACTACCGCCTCTCTGCGGGACTCAGCCAGGAAGCCGTGGCGGAGCGCATGGGTGTCGACCGCGCGTATGTCAGCATGATCGAGCGCGGGGGCCAGAATGCCACGCTCCTCTCAGTCCACGAGGCGGCGCAGGCACTCGGCGTAAAGCCCGCCGATCTGTTGGCGGATCCGCCTGCGGGAAGCGACACTTGAACAAGCCGAAGCCCCGCCCGGCAGGTGCCGGTCGGGGCTGGCTTGGCGGTCAGTCGCCGTTGGTGCGGCGAGCGCGCGACCAGATCAGGTTGTAGCTCTTGCCGTCCTCGTCGTCGAAGAGGTTGGCGAAGATCGGGGCGGTGAAGCTGGGATCGTCGAGCTTGACCGAGAGATAGTCGCGGCCTTCGTTCGAGGTCTTGGT
>JAGWUW010000468.1 GCA_028868235.1 Betaproteobacteria bacterium
CAGGTCTGGCAGTACCAGGTCAAGGCCGCCGACATCGGCCTGCGCGCTAAAACCTATCTCGAACAAAACGGCGCTAAAAAGATCAAGTAAGTCGTATTGACCAGAGGCAACAGGAGGGGCAGAGTAATCTGCCCCTCTTTTTTTGGATGGCAATCCCTGTAATGCCGCCTAGCGAGAAACAACCGCTTCCCTTGGCTGGTCTGGCCGGCACCCTGCTGGCCATCGCCGTGTGGAGCATCCTCGTCCTGCTCTCCGCCCTCGCCCAGCGCGAGCAGCTCAATCGCGCCGCAGCGGAACTGGCACGTATCGATGCCGTCGCCAACCTGAAAAAGGACATGGCCATCCGCAAGTGGGCATCGGGCGTGGAAGGTGTATTCATCCGCGAAGAGCGGGTACCCCCCATTAACTCACTGGATGAAGAAGAACGACTGACTGCCATCCGTGGCAACGGCGAACAACTACGCCTGGTATCGGTCACTCCCATCCATTTACTGCTCGCCATCCAGGGGCAGACCAATGCCGACTCCGGGTCCAAGGAGCGCCTGACCTCGAAGCAACTGCGCAATATCCAAAATGCGCCGGACGAGTGGGAAAAACAGGCCTTGGAAGCCTTGAATCGCGGAGCGCAGATGGTCACCGAAAACCTACCGAAAAAAGGTGGTCATGGCCTGATGCGGGCAATGATCCCGATGAAAATGGAGGCCGAATGCCTGGAATGTCACCGCGACACCCTGGTCCCAGTCGGTGGCCTGCGCGGCGGTGCCTCGGTGTCCATCGACCTGAACACCTATCGCTCGGCCCAGGAGCCAACCTGGCAAGCAATCCGACTGTGGCATGGCGGCATTTGGTTGCTCGGTATAGCCACCATCCTGTTACTGCATTACATCTCCCGCCGCCGTGCCGCAGACCTTCAACGTGTCGATGAAGCACGCCGCGAAAACGAAACGGCTTTTGCCGCCATGGCCGAAGGCGCAGTGATCACCGATGCCGACGCTACCATCCTGTGGGTTAACGATGCCTTCTGCCGCATTTCCGGCTACGAACGACATGAAGTCGTCGGCAGCAATCCTCGCATGCTTAAATCCGGACTGCACGACAGTAACTTTTATGCAGCGCTGTGGCGCCAACTGAGCGAAACTGGTCATTGGCGCGGCGAGATTTGGAATCGGCGCAAGAATGGCGAGATTTTCCCGGAAGAAATCTCGATGCAGGCCCTGCGCGGTCCCAATGGCAAGATACGCCGCTACATCTCGATCTTTTCCGACATTACCGAACGGAAAAAGAACGAGACCGAATTAGCCCGCCATCGCGAGCATCTGGAAGATCTGGTTCGTCAGCGTACCGAAGAACTGACGATCGCTCGCGATCAGGCCGAGGCCGCCAACCGCAGCAAATCGCTGTTCCTAGCCAACATGAGCCATGAGCTGCGCACCCCGCTCAACGCCGTGATTGGTTTCTCCCAGTTGATGGAAAACGACCCATCGCTGTCGGCAGCCCAGCAACATCGTCTGGAAATCATCAACCATTCCGGACACCATCTGCTCACCCTGATCAACGACATCCTCGAACTGTCCAAGATCGAATCCGGGAAAATGAAGTTGAGTCCGGAGGAAGTCGACCTCGAACACCTCTTGGAGCAAGTGGTCGACATGATGCGTCTGCGGGCTGAACAACTCGGTCTGTATCTGGCACTCGAAACCGACCGGCTGGCACCGGTCGTGGTCGACCCGGGCATGCTGCGCCAAGTCATGCTCAACCTGCTTTCCAATGCGCTCAAATTTACCCCGACAGGACAGGTCACCGTTTCGGCACGAGGCACGCCGATCGATGCCGGACAGATTCGCCTAGAATTCGGGGTACGCGACACCGGAATTGGAATTTCCCCAGAAGATTGCCAGCGCATATTTTCTTCTTTCGAACAGGTCGGATCGGCCCACCAGGGAGGTACAGGCCTCGGTCTCAGCATCAGCCGGCGTTATGTACAGATGATGGGCGGTGAATTGACCGTCGACTCGGTGCCTGGCAAGGGATCGCATTTCTATTTCACCATCGTCGCCACCATCGCCGACATGGCTCCGCCGCAACGTTTGCACCCCGATATTCTCCGGCTCCCCCCCGGTGAACATGGCAAGCGGATACTGATCGTGGACGATGGTCTGGAATCCAGACTGCTCGTTCGCTCACTACTCGAACCGATCGGATTCGCTATTGTTGAGGCTACCCA
>JAGWUW010000469.1 GCA_028868235.1 Betaproteobacteria bacterium
GGCCGGCGCGCTGCGCCTCGTAATAGACGGTCTTGAGAAAGCCGATGCGCTGCTGCGGATCGGGCATGCGCGACATCAGGCGTTCCGACATGGTGGAGAGCCAGTTCACCTTCTCGATGATGTTGGGAAATTCGGGCTCCGGCGCAGTCTGGTCCGACACGGCCGACTGCAGCGCCGCCTGCACGCTGGCGGCGAGCAGCTCCTCCTGTTGCGCGCCGGCGTGGGCCGTCATTGCCAGCGGACCCAGGCAAGCACTCAGCAGGAGGGCGGCCAGCTTACGCATCTTCAGCGTCCGAGCAGACCCCGTACGTGGGCCACGGTAGTGGTGGCATCGAGCATGCTGGCCTCGGCGTCGGTGCGCGCCTTGTACTCGATCTTGCCTTCTTTGAGGCCGCGCTCGCCGACGACCAGGCGATACGGCACGCCGATCAGTTCCCAGTCGGCGAACATCGAACCCGGACGCTCGTCGCGATCATCAAGGATGACATCGACACCAGCCGCCTGCAGTTCGGCATACAGCTTGTCGGCCGCGGCCTTGACCTGCTCGGACTTGGCGTAGCCCATCGGCACGATCACGACCTCAAAGGGCGCAATCGCCGCCGGCCAGATGATGCCCTTGTCGTCATGGTTCTGTTCGATCGCGGCGGCGGGCAGGCGGGTGATGCCGATGCCATAGCACCCCATCTCGAAGAACTGCGGCTTGCCGCCTTCATCCAGGAAGGTGGCGTTCATCGCCTTGCTGTACTTGGTGCCGAGATAGAAAATGTGGCCGATTTCGATGCCGCGCTCGATGGCCAGCACGCCTTTGCCGTCGGGCGACGGGTCGCCCTCGACCACGTTGCGCAGATCGGCGACGAGCTCCGGCTCCGGCAGATCGCGGCCCCAGTTCACGCCGGTGATGTGAAAGTCCGCTTCGTTCGCACCGCAAATCCAGTCGGCCATGATGGCCACTTCACGGTCAGCGACAACCCGCACCGGCTTCTTCAGATTGAGCGGGCCGAGGTAGCCGGGCTTGGTGCCGAAATGATCGACGACTTCGGCTTCGGTGGCAAAACGGAAGCCCTTCTCGAAACCCGGCAGCTTGCCGACCTTGACTTCGTTCATGTCGTGATCGCCGCGCAGCAGCAGCAGCCAGATCTGGCTTTTGACGATGGCGCTATGCTCATCGACTTCATCGGTCGCCAGCACCAGGGACTTGACCGTGGTGGCGAGCGGCACGCCCAGCAGCTCTGCCACGTCGGGGCAGGTACTCTTGCCCGGCGTGGGCACCTTGGTCAGCGGCTTCGTCGCCGCGGGGCGCGCGCGCTGCGGCGCCAGCGCCTCGGCCTTTTCGATATTGGCCGCGTAATCGCTGGTCGGACAATAAATGATGGCGTCTTCGCCGGTGGCGGCAATCACCTGAAACTCTTCGCTCAAGTCACCGCCGATGGCGCCACTGTCTGCAGCGACCGCGCGGTATTGCAGGCCGAAGCGGTCAAAGATTTTTCGGTAGGCCTCGGCCATGACTTGGTAGCTGGCTTTGGCGGACACCATGTCGCGGTCAAAGCTGTAGGCGTCTTTCATGGTGAACTCGCGCCCGCGCATCAATCCAAAGCGGGGACGGCGTTCGTCGCGGAACTTGGTTTGGATTTGGTAGAAGTTTTTAGGTAACTGCTTGTAGCTGCGGATCTCTTGGCGGGCGATGTCGGTGATGACTTCTTCGCTCGTTGGCTGCACCACAAAGTCGCGGCCATGGCGGTCTTTGATACGCAACAACTCAGGGCCCATTTTGTCGAAGCGCCCGGTCTCTTGCCACAGCTCAGAGGGCTGTACGACGGGCATGGTGAGTTCGACCGCGCCGGCTTTGTTCATCTCTTCGCGCACGATGGCTTCGACCTTGCGAATCACCCGCAAACCCATCGGCATGTAGTTGTAAATGCCAGCGCCGAGTTTTTTGATGAGGCCAGCGCGCATCATGAGCTGGTGGCTCACGATTTCTGCATCGGCAGGGGCTTCTTTGAGGGTGGAGATGAGGAACTGGGAGGCTTTCATGCGCGCGCTATCAGGGTGAATCCGGAGGTCAGCACAGCGTGACTGTGCATAATGGATGCAATTCAGAAATTTGAGGTTTGATTATGCTTGACCGAGAAGGGTTTCGACCCAACGTCGGCATCATCTTGCTCAACCAGAAAAATCAGGTGTTTTGGGGCAAACGCATCCGCACCCACAGTTGGCAGTT
>JAGWUW010000470.1 GCA_028868235.1 Betaproteobacteria bacterium
CACAACAATAACGGCTCGGTCGGCGCGAACGTCAATTTCGTGCCCCGCCAGTCCTACCACTACCAGACGATCACCCAGTGGGGCGAGCGCGAACTGGATATGTATGGTCTGGCCAAGCTCAACTATGTTTCCGAGCTGAATGTCTCTTCGGCGCTGGTGCTCAACAAGTTTCAGAACAAGAGCTACTTTTTCGGCATCTCGGGACTTCAGAATTATGGCGCGATCAACGATCCATCGCTGATCGCTCCCAGCAACCCGACCACCAAGGGTGGCGGCGGTTACACATGGGCCGTGGCGACGGCGAAGGAAATCTACAACGATATCCTGCTGTTGTTCTCCACCCTGCAAACCCAGATGGCCGGCCTGGTTCCCGACATGGACGCCAAGATGACCCTGGCGCTATCTCCGGCGGAGGCGGTGAACCTCAAGAAGGTTTCCGACTACAACGTCACCGCCGAAGAGACGATCAAGCAGAACTTCCCCAATCTGCGCATCGTCACCGCGCCGGAACTCGCCACTGGTTCGGGCCAGCTTGTGCAGATGATCCTTGATGATGTGGACGGCATCAAGACGGTATTCTGCGCCTTCACCGAGAAGATGCGCGCGCATCCGGTGATTCAGGGCCTCACCTCGTTCCAGCAGAAGAAGTCGGGTGGCACCTGGGGGACGATCATCCGGCGCCCTGTCGCGATTTCGTCGATTATCGGGATTTGATCATGGCCACCCTGACTGTCGCATGCAAGCTGCCCAACGGGCTGAAACTGACGCACAAGGACGTCACGGTCGAATTGGCCGGCTCGAATGGCGCGGATGGCGCATTCGGCCTTACGCCGGGAGTCGACGCCGATTGGTTCAACGACTGGCTAGCGACCGATGGCAAGGACTTCGCACCCGTGACTTCGGGCGTGTTGTTCGCGCAGCCCACGCCGGACAAGGCGGTGGACGCGGCGAAGGAACGCGCCGACGTCAAGACCGGGCAGGAGCCGATCGATCCCGCCAACCCAGGCGACAAGATCGCGCCTGCCACCACGTAATCCGTGCCTGGCCTGGAGATAGCCCATGGCCGTGTTCAGTTTCAGCTATGCGACCTGGGCGGCCAGATATCCCGCGCTCACAGCAGGCGTCGATACGGTTCTCGCGAGCGCGCTCTTCGCGGAAGCCTGCCTCTATTGCGACAACACCGACGCATCGCCGGTATCGGACGTTGCCATACGTGGCATCATCCTGAATGCGATTGTCGCGCATATCGCCACCTTGGAGGGCGCGGCCAATGGTGGCAGCGCCTCCGGCCTTGTCGGGCGCGTTTCTTCGGCCACTCAGGGCAGCGTCACGGTGGCAACCGAATATGCGGTCCCAGGGACTGCCGCATGGTTCGTCCAGACAGCGCCTGGTGCCAGCGCGTGGCAGATGATGGCGCCCTATCGCACGGCTCGATATCTGCCCGCATGTCCTCGCGCCAATGATACGCTGGATATGCTCTGGCGAGGGCTGGCGCGATGATCAGAGGCGGCGACAAGCTGGAAAAGCATATGAAGGGCATCGCGAAGAAGCTTGCCAAGGGCAAGTCGGTCAAGATCGGCTTCATGGCGGATGCAGCTTACCCGGACGGAACTCCGGTTGCGACAGTAGCCGCGATCCAGAACTTCGGTGCGCCTACCGTTGGTATCCCGCCTCGCCCGTTCTTCTCGAACATGATCCGGGACAAGTCATCGGGCTGGGGAACAAGTTTGGGCCACCAATTGAAGACGCATGGCATGGATGCTGTTGCGGCGCTGGAGGCAGCCGGCAGCGGCGTTGCGGGCCAACTCGTGCAGTCCATCCATGATACGAATAGCCCGCCTCTCGCAGACGCGACGATCAAGGCCAAAGGCTTCGCCAAGCCCCTCATCGACACTGGCATCATGTGGCAGTCCGTAACCAGTCAGGTCGAGGGATGAACCTCAACGCCATTGTCGCCCCGCTGGTATCTGCGATCACGCCATCGGTTCAGGCGGTGTGGTCGCCAAGCCTTGGTTATACGACTGCCGCCAACGGCACGCGCGTGCCGTCCTATGCCGCGCCCGTCTGCATTTCCATTGCCGTGCAGGCCCTGACTGGCCCCGATCTCGATCATGTGGATGCGATGAATCTGCAAGGGGTGAAGCGCGCCGCCTATATCGACGGACAGGTAGAGGGCGTGAACCGGCCCGCACTGAAGGGAGGTGATCTTATCACG
>JAGWUW010000471.1 GCA_028868235.1 Betaproteobacteria bacterium
TGTTCGGAAGGCGTGCTGTGGCTGGTCATGAAGCAGCCGGTGCAGGTCTCGCAGGACCAGATCAACATTTTCAGCCGCCTCTATCGCAATAACGCCCGCCCCATCCAACCCGCCAGCGGCCGCCTGATCAAGGAAGGTCGTTGACCTGAAGCGAAACGCAGTGGTAACTTAATGACCACAGAGTCATTAAGTTACCCATGTCGCCGAATCCCGCCCCCCGCAAACGCCGCAAGGAAGCCCGCCCGTCCGAACTGCTCGCGGCTGCACTCGACCTCTTCGTCGAGAAAGGTTTCGCCGCCACCCGCCTGGAAGATGTCGCCAGCCGCGCAGGCGTCTCCAAGGGTACCCTGTATCTCTATTACGAGAACAAGGAAGCGCTGTTCAAGGCGGTGATCCAGGAAGGGATCATCCCGGTCATCGTCGAAAACGAAGCCATCGCCGCCCAGCACACTGGCAGCAGTTTCGACTTGATGGAAAAGCTGCTCGCCAACTGGTGGACCAGAATCGGCCAGACGGCCTTCGCCGGCATCCCCAAGCTGATGGTCGCCGAAGCCCGGAATTTCCCCGAACTGGGTCGCTACTACGTCGAGAATGTGATCAATCGCGGCCGTGCACTGGTCGGCAGCGCCTTGCAGCGCGGCATGGCGAGCGGCGAGTTCCGGGCCATGGATGTCGAAACGACCATCGACGTCGTCATCGCCCCCATTCTGATGCTGCTGATCTGGCGCTTTTCAATGAGCTGCTGCGTCGGCAGCGAGAGCAATCCGCAACTTTACCTGCAGATACACATGGATCTCCTGCGCCACGGTTTGCGCAGGACGGAAAAGGAGAGTCGGGTATAATTTTGATTTGTCGGAATCAATATATTAGCTTGTGCTAATATTATGCCTGCGGAGACCCCAATGAACATCGAGCAAGCGCGCTTCAACATGATCGAACAGCAGATCCGTCCCTGGGATGTACTGGATCCGCAGGTTCTCGACCTTCTTTTCGTCGTCAAACGCGAAGACTTCGCCCCGGCCGCCTATCGCAACCTGGCTTTCGCCGACATGGAAATCCCGATCGGCAGCGGTCAGGTCATGCTGGCCCCGAAGATCGAAGCCAAGATGATGCAGGAACTGGGTATCCAGAAGACCGACAAGGTTCTCGAAATCGGCACCGGCAGCGGCTACATGGCCGCCCTGCTGGCCGCCCGCGCCGAGCATGTCGTCACCGTCGAAAGCCGTCCGGAAATTGCTGCCGCCGCCAAGGCCAACCTTGAGCGTGCCGGCGTGACCAACGTCACGATCGAAATCGGCAACGGCATCGACGGCTGGTCGCAACGCGGCCCGTATGACGCCATCGTCGTTTCCGGCTCGCTGCCGACCGTTTCCCCCTCCCTGCTCAAGCAACTGCGCGTAGGTGGCCGTCTGGCCGTCATTACCGGCGAGGCTCCCGTCATGGAAGCCCAACTGATCACCTGCACCGGCGAGGGCGTTTACAACACCGTCAATCTGTTTGAGACCGTCGTACCGGCTCTCGATGGTGCCGACACCAAGGACAGTTTCACCTTCTGATGCAACAGCTTCGCGTACAACAACTCGCCGAATGGCTGGCCGACGAAACGCGGCCCAACCCCGTCCTGCTTGATGTACGCGAACCGTGGGAGCTGGAGCTCTGCCAACTGGCGGGCTCCCAGCACATTCCGATGCATCTGGTGCCGATGCGCTGTGACGAAATCGACGCGAACCGCGATGTCGTGGTGATCTGCCATCACGGCGGGCGCAGCATGCAGGTCGCCATGTTCCTCGAACGCAAGGGGTTCGGCTCGGTGCTCAACCTGCTGGGTGGCGTCGATGCCTGGGCCGGGGAAGTCGATCCGAATATGCGTCGTTACTGAGGATGGCATGAAAAAACTCGCCTGGTTGCTCGTCTCCCCCCTGTTCGCTTCCCCGCTTTGCGCCGCCGACCTGATGCAGATCTATCGCGACGCACAAGCCAACGATGCAAGCTTCGCCGCCGCCCGGTCCACGCTGGAAGCCGGCCAGGAAAAGCAGCCGCAGGCGCGCGCCGGTCTGTTGCCCAGCGTTAACCTCTCAGGCAACACCACCTGGAACGACAACGACTACAAGTACGCCTCCATGTCGTCCTACAACGGCAGCCGCCAGTACAACTCGAACGGCTACCAGTTGACCCTGTCGCAGCCGCTTTTCCGCTGGCAGAACTGGATCGC
>JAGWUW010000472.1 GCA_028868235.1 Betaproteobacteria bacterium
TTGCTGGCCCTCTGTCGCGCAGGGAATGATCGGTGAGGGTGCTCGGCTTCCTCCTTGCCGTTTGCATGGCCCTTGCCGTGCTGCGCTTCGCCGTCGCCGCGCTGCTGATCGCTGTGTGCGTCCTGCTTGTCTGGGGCGCACTCTTCTATGCGCGTGAGACAATCGCCTTTCTCTGTGTCGCGGTGGCGTGCGGCATGATGCAGCATCATCCGTTCATCACCCTTGGCGCGCTGGCTCTGGGTGCTCTCGTGACCGGGAACGGCAAGGCATGACAGCGAATCACCCCCATGCCGCCCGGCCATGCTCCTGGCCGTTGGGGTGCCTCATGGCCTGTTCCGTGACCTCTGCCCGATTGCTCTGGAAAGTGCATTGCCTGACGAAAGGCACATAAACCTTATTGCGGGCAATGGTCGATCTAACGCACTTCCAGATGGGAAAATATAGTTTTCCTAGTGAAAGTGCCTCTCATAGGAAAACGCCAAAATCCGGCGGTCCGGGGGTATTGCGCACCCCAAATATCTGTGACTAATCACGCATCAGATCGCTTCCACGAACAAAAAGCATCGGGACTGGCCGGTCCGTTAAATGGCAAGAACAGGCTCTTTGAAAAGGTGAACTTATGTATACTCACATATATCGTGAGGCAAGGAAGACTGTACGTCCGCTCGTGGACCAGTACCTTGACCTAGAACTCAAGCTGACCGGCGCTAAAACTGACGTCGTCTCGGCAATCGCGGCGGAACTCATGGCAGTGGGTTTCACCGAACGCCGCAGGATCATCAAGATCATCCACTGCATGGTGCCGCACATGAGTGAACGGCGCATCGATGAGATCCTTGATGCCTACTGCGGCACCAACAAGCTGTTTCATCGCTGGTCGGTCGATGACGAGGGCCACCTTGGCCTGCTGACCACGTGATCCACCGGAGGGGCGCTCTGACCAGGTGCCCCTCCTTTCCCGAAATTCGAAATGAACGGCTGGCCTGAGGGCCGGTCAGAGAGGCATATCATGCTTGAAGTTATGGAAAATGCAGGACCGGCTTCCGAAGCCAACCTTGCGACAATCGCGCCGGAGGGGGCGGAAAAAGGCGGTAAAGGGGGCGAGCCGGATGCACCGGCGACACTTCCCCCGACCGTCCCGGCAAAAGGTGGAGAAGGAGGGGAAGTGCCACCTTCACCCCCTTTGGCGTTGCCGGTTGCGGAACATGTCGCGCCGCCTGCTCCTGAGTTCGTGGCGGACGGGGTGTTCACGCCCGCGCCGCGCAGCAATCTGGTTATCTCGGGATTGCGTGAACAGGGCCACTATCTGCGCGACCTTGGCGATGGCCGTCATGCCGTTGACTGCCCCTGGGCGCACGACCATGGCGGCGAGGGGAAGGGCGAGGCAATCTACACCGAACCGACGCCCAACATTCCCTATGGGCAATATCGCTGTCCCAACAGTCATGCCGATCCTGTCACGATCATGGCGTTGCTGGACCGTCTGGACATCGAGCCGCAACGCGCCCGTGGCAAGGCGCGTGTCCGCATCGAGGCGGGCGAACAGAATCTTGTCCTTGCGACCGCCCAACATGTGCTGGCGGGCTGCGATGGCTTCTATCAGTCCAAGGGAAGCATCGTCTGCCTGCAGTCAGGCGCGGGGCAAAAGGATGTGACGGTCGCGCTTGCCACCGAACAAACCCTTTCGCTGGCCTTGGCCAAGGTCGCGGACTGGGAGAAATGGGACGGGCGCTCGAAGGCCTATGTTCCCAGTGATCCACCCGCCCGCCTTTGCCAGATGATGCTGAAGGCAACGGATCATGGATCGCTGCCCGAACTTAACGGCATTGCGCGTCAGCCTTACTTCCGAAAGGGCGATGGCGCACTGGTAATGCAACCGGGCCATGATGCTGTCTCCGGCATCTACGCCCGCTTCGACGCCAAGGCCTATGACCTGCCTGAGCCGACGCAGGATGCAGCAAAAGCGGCGCTTGGCCGACTGCAGGCGCTGGTGGAGGAGTTCTACTTCGCTACCGACACCGACCGATCGGCAGCACTATGCGCGATGCTGACGGCCACTGTGCGCTCCAGCCTGCCGCTGGCACCGGCCTTCAATGTCACGGCGGCAACATCGGGTAGCGGCAAGAGCTATCTGACCGCGAGCATCACCCCGTTTGCCGGTCCCGGCGAACCGCTCAACATGAGCTATC
>JAGWUW010000473.1 GCA_028868235.1 Betaproteobacteria bacterium
ATGTTGGGCGCGCTGGTCCGGCCTGATGCATTGGCGGTCCAGCGCCTACTAGCCGCCGATCTTAAGCGTGATGCCGAATTGAAAGCCGACCTGATGGCGGCCTCGCGTATCATGTTGCTCGATCCGCTGGTGCTCCTGATCGAGCAGGGCGTGGGCGACGGAGAATTCGTGGTCCCAGACGTTCCCTGGGCTGCCGGCGCGATATTGCGCCTTGTTGTATCCGAGGTGATTTCCGGCTGCGAGTTCGAGGAATTCCTGGATAGCGCTGAAGTGCGGGCAGAAAAAGCGGCCCGCATTGCCGCGTTGGTGCTTAACGGCTTACTGGCGAGGCCGGGCTAAACCGGCCTCGCCCAAGGCATTACTTGGCGGGAACTTTGGCGAGTTCCGCGTCGATCTTGGCCAGGGTGTCGTCAGTCAGCTTGTCACCGGCATAGGACTGGAGTTGGCGCAACGTCATCGAGCGCGCCATATCGATCTGCGGGTTCGAGATCATTTCGGCGATGTATTTGGAAAGGACCGCCTTGGTTGCCGGATTGTCCAGCAGGGTGCCGAGATCGGAATCGGCAGTGCTGTACGCAGCCTTGGCAACGGCGGGAGCGTCTGCCGCAAAGGCAGCGGTGGTGGGGGCGGCCAGGGCGACAAGCCCGGCGATGACGGCGTGGCGAATCATGAGCATCCTTTTCTCAAGAAAATGCGGACCGGTGCCAGTCCTGGACGCAGAATAGCAATCCTGAGCCGGCGCGCAAGCGTTACTATACGGATATGTATATTTATGCCGATTTGAAGGCCGGTGCTGGACAAGACCTCTGTCTGCTGCGATTGGTCAGGCCTCATAGGGAGTGCTCGATATGGATCGCCGGAAGTTCTTGGCAGGGGCGGGCGCGTCGATCGGCTTGGCATCCAGTGCCGGTGCCTGGGCTGCGGCGGCGTCAGAGGACGTTTCTGTGAATGTGGGCCGGGATGTCGTCGGCGCGTTGCCCCACATCTGGGAGGAATGCATCGGTTCCGACCGCGCGGCGATTACGCTGCGCGAAAGCTGGCGTGACGACATCGCATTGGCGCGTCGTGAATTGGGCATCAAGCGGGTGCGCTTTCACGGCATCTTCAATGACGAATTGGGAGTGGAGGCGAGGTCCCTCGTCAATGCCAGCGGCAGCATCAATTTCCGCAATGTCGCCGAGGTGTACGACGGGCTGATTTCACGAGGTCTCGAGCCAGCGGTCGAGTTGGGCTTCATGCCGGGCATGCTTGCCTCTGCCGACCGAACTTTCGGATTCTACAAAGGCAACATCAGCCCGCCCAAGTCATCGGAAGATTGGGGGGCACTGATTGCGGAATTCGCGCGGTTCCTCGCGGGGCGTTACGGCATTGCCAACGTGGTGCGATGGCCGTTCGAGGTGTGGAACGAACCGAACCTGCAGGGTGTGTTCTGGACGGGGACCCAGGCCGATTACTTCCAGCTCTACAAAGCCGCTGCTGTTGCGCTGAAGGGTGTCGATCCGCGCATCCGCGTCGGTGGGCCGGCAACGTCCTCGACGCAGTGGGTGCCCGAATTCCTTTCTTTCTGCGCGACCGAGAATGCGCCGGTGGATTTCGTTTCATCCCACATATACGCCGGTGACAAGCAGGAGCGCCTGTTCGGTCCCGACACGCGCTATTCCATCAACGATGTCATTCCCCAAGCTGTGAAGCTCGCCCGTTCGCGGGTCCGCGCCAGCCAATTCCCGAAATTGCCGCTCTTCATGAACGAATGGTCGTCGGACTCGCCGGCGATGATCGCACACGTGCTTGCGGGCGTGCTCGGCGAGACCGAGATGATGTCCCATTGGGTGCTTTCCGGCACGTATGAGGAATTGGGGCCGCTGGATTACTGGCTGACCTCGGGCATGAGCAGTTGGCCGATCCTGATGCATGGTGTTCCACTGCCGAGTTACAACACCTATCGCCTGATGCACGCGCTCGGCCATGAACGGCTCCACGCCGAAGGTCCTGCGTTGGCTTCACGGCGGCCGGACGGCAGTCTGGCAGTTCTGGTCTGGAACCTTGCCGAAGTGTCGCAACCGGCCGGACTTCCCAACGCCCGAGCGGTCCGCAAGGTGGTCGGGACCGAAAAGCGGGTAACCATCTTGCTACCTGCTTGCGCACCGGGTCAGAAGGTTAGCGTGCGCTTTGTTGAC
>JAGWUW010000474.1 GCA_028868235.1 Betaproteobacteria bacterium
GAACATCGTCTTGGCCGTGTTCAATCTTGTGCCTGCGTTTCCTATGGATGGCGGACGAGCGTTACGGGCATTTCTGTCCTATCGGATGGACCGGGCCGCTGCGACGAAGCTCGCGACCCGGATCGGACACATTCTGGCGTTCGGATTTGGCCTGTTCGGCTTCGTCAGCGGCTACCCCCTCCTGATGCTCGTCGCACTCTTTGTTTTCATGGGAGCAAGCGCCGAAAACAACAGCACGCAGCTCCACCAGCTGGCCCGGCGTCTGAGGGTATCGGATGCGATGATCACGCTGTTTTCGACATTGCCTGTCACGAGCCGCATCGGCGACGCCGTCGCGCTTCTTATCCACTCGACGCAGCACAACATCCCGATCGTCGATGGCGTGGACAAGCCGATCGGGCTGCTGACGCGGGCCCGGCTGCTTCGTGCACTTCACGATCTCGGCGCTGACGGTCAAGTTGCAGATGTAATGCGCACCGATGTTCCTACCGTCTCCGACCAGGCGGAACTCGATGATGCGCTGCGCCTTATGGATGAAGAGAATTTTCCGGCAGTCATGGTCGCGGATCAGCGCGGACACCTGATCGGGATGGTCACTCTTGAGAACCTCGGTCAGATGCTGCTGCTGGCACGCTTGCAGCCTCGGGAATGAACACCAGGCGCGGGTCGGCATGGCCGCTCCGCGGGAAGCCCCCGGCACATGGTGGGCCCGACCGGCTTGGGCGTAGCGGTTTCGTAGAGGCGATTGCCGGGAGCAGGGTAGAGTCCCTGCCTTTTTTGAAGCCGGACCGACACGTTGATGGTCTGGGAAGTACCGTAATCGGCTGGAGGTGCCTGGGCGCTAGACACCTCCACCACTGCTACCGGACTGGCCGCTCCCGTAAGAACGGCTGGTGCCCACCCTAGAACTTCATGCGTGCGGTAAAGCGCGCGTTGAGCGGTGCGCCCGGCGAGATGTTGTTATTATTGTGTGCGTCAGAGTAATAGGTCTCGTCGAACAGGTTCTCGACATTGACCTGAAGTTGCAAACGCTCAGTCGCGTTGAAGAACAGTGCGGCATCGACACGGGTGAAGCCCGGAAGCCGCGTTGTGCCGGCCGTGGTGCGGTTGGCGGCGAACTGGCTGGTTTGGTGGATTACCCCGATGCCCGCGCCAAACTGGCGCGTGAGATCATAGCGGTTCCACAGCGCGAACTGATGTTCGGGCACCTGGCCCAGGCGCACAAAATCATTGCCGCGCAGTTTGGCATTCTGATGGGTGTAGCCACTGCTTACCTGCCAGTTGCTCGTCAACCGACCTGTCAGGGCCAGTTCAATACCCCTGGTACGGGTTTCGCCGACATTGATCGTGTTGGCAGGGTTGACCGGATCGGGCGTCGTCGCGTTGGTGCGGTCAAGCTGGAAGACCGCCATGGTGGCGCTGAGGCCGGGACGGATGTCCCACTTGGCGCCGAACTCGTAATTGGTGAATTTCTCCGGAGCGAGGTTCTCCTGCGTGGCTGTCAGGGTCAGGAACTGGTCGCCGGACCGCGGCAGGAAAGACTGGCTGTAGCTGCCGTAGATCGAGATATTCTCCCGCGGCTTGAAAATCAGGCCAACGCGGGGGGACACTTTCTCGTCGATCCGGGAAAACGGCCGGTCGGGATTGGGCGCAAAGTCCGTCCCCTTGATGTCGAAGCGGTCGAACCGCAAGCCAACGACGAGGTCGAGATGGTCGCCGATGCCGATCTGGTCCTGTGCATAGGCAGAGAAGAACTTCACCTTCGACGCGGTGTCGCGGTTGATGGCGGGGAAGGTCACCGTCGGATAGACGATATTGGCAAGATTCAACGTCGCATTGGACAGGACGGCATTGAAACGCTGGTTGGTGGAATCCTGCTCGCCATATTCGAGACCCAGCAGGATCTTGTTTTCCATGCCGCCCACGGCGAAATCCCACACTAGGTTCGATTGCGCGATGAAGTTCTCGCGCTTGGTCGGGTCGATGTAACCGGACAGGGCAACGGTTCCGGTTGGCGAACTCGCTGCACCGTTGGCAAAGACGTTGGTGTAGAACTTGTCGTAGTGGCCGTAGAGGACCGTCGTTGACCACTCGAGGTTTTCCGCCAGTTTTCCGTCGATCCTGGCCTTGACGACATGCGCCTCAAGGCCGGTCCGATTGACGCCAGGTACGCCGA
>JAGWUW010000475.1 GCA_028868235.1 Betaproteobacteria bacterium
ACGAAAGGCGTCGTGCGGTCGGCCATTCCCGCCGAACTGCGCTGTGCGGCCGAAACGATCGATGGTGATGGCCTTGTCACGCTTCATCTCTCCTTTTTCGCGTCAGTGGAGCGGCGGGCTGCGCTGTCGCCAGCTCCGGAAATGTTCATCCATCATCGACGCGGGTTCACCGCTGACTCGCCTTTCCAAGACGGCCCCGCGGCCGCCTCGTTGATCTGGGGCGTGTGACCTTGGGGAAACTTTAGAAGTCGTAGCGTTTTGTAATGTGCTTCGCAACCGAAGCTGCAGGGCAATTTTTCGCTGTACTTGCGATACGGGTCGCTGCGGGACGGCGGGCGGCAGGAGGGTTGCCGCCACGACTTGCCCCGCGCATTCGGACGAACGGCCGGCCAAGTACACTTGAAAGACGGGAGAAAGATTACCTTTTCCGGCTTCGCGACGGGCATCGCTTCGCCGGCGACTTCCATCCTTGGCGGGCCTCACGTTCGGATCGGCGGACGATCATTCCGGCTCGGGCGGAACTTTCGTCATCGCGGCATATTTACAAGACGACTCGTTTCTATATACCGGCATCGATGATCAAACGGGAAGCCGGGAGGCAGCATTTGTCTGGAATCGAAATGCCGAAGCCGATTCGACGGATAGTCACTGGGGAAAACCCGGAAGGACGTTCATATTTCGTTTCTGACGGCCCACCCCCGAACCAGTTCATGGCGGACTACGCGCCATCTTACGTCCAGGTGCTCTGGGCCACGGGCGATGGCGCCGCCAAGGGCGACGAACCGGCGCCTGCCGATCATCGGTTCGGGTTTCATTCGCATAATGGCTCGATCCTGCGGATCGTCGATTTTCCGCCGGACACGCTCTATAACCCGGAAGCGCTGACAACCTTTCTCGACACCCACGAAGTGCGGGATGCGAACCAGCCGCGCCATTTCTGGTTCCACAAGACCCTTTCGCTCGACTACGCGATCTGCCTCGAAGGGGAGATCTATGCGATGATGGACGAAGGTGAGACGCTTATGCGCGCCGGCGACATTCTGATCCAGCGTGCAACCAATCATTCGTGGTCCAACCGCTCGGAGAAGTACTGCCGGATGGCCTTCATCCTGCTTGACCTGGACAAGTGATTCCCGGATCGACTTACTGATCGTGCAATTGTTCCGCGTGCGCGTCGGCGCCCGCGCGCGGAGACGGTCCTTTCCCGGGCATGGCGCAGCGCCGCCGGAGCAGAACCGGTCGCGCGCTTCCGAGGATCGGAAGGCAGTCGGAACCGTAGGCGGGGCTGCACGTGACAGTGCCGGACAAAATGTGTACCAGCATTGCAGGATCCGAAAAGCGAGGCCAATCAGTGCAGGCAGCCGCCACTATTCGTACCGAACCCGTCCGTGGCGGCGGCCGGCCGCGCAGCGAATCGACCCGTCGCGCCATTCTGTCTGCAACGCTTGACCTGCTGCGCGAAGAATCGATTCAGTCGATCACCATAGAGGCCATTGCCAAACGCGCCGGCGTCAGCAAGGCGACGATCTACCGCTGGTGGCAGTCCAAGGCATCCGTGGTTATCGACGCGTTCATGGAAAACCACATCGTGCATACGCCGATGCGGCATGACATCCATCCAGCCGAATCGCTGCTTCAGCACTGGCGACTGCTGGCCGAGCAGTACTCGGGATGGGCCGGGCAGATCGTTTCGCAGATCCTGGCAGAGGGTCAGTCTGACAAGTCGATCCAGCGCGAGTTTCGCGAGCGGTTCTATTACGGCCGTCGCGCAGTTGTCCGCGAGGTGATCGACAATCTGCGCGCAAGACTTCCAAAGCTGCAAGAAATAGACAGCGAAGTACTTATGGATATTCTCTATTCGCCGGTATATATGCGGTTGATGTGGGGGTATGGGCCGATCGACGCCAAATTTATTCGTGATTTCCCGCTCAATATATTCTTACTCTTCGGACTCGAATTCGATTCCGACGGGCACGTCGTCGAGGGCTGATAGCAACCTGCGGCAATTGTTGCCGTGTTGCCCCCGTGCCTGTTCGCTATGCAATGTCATGGTCCAGCGGCGCTGATTATCGATGGATGGTGCACCGATATTGGGTGCGAAGCGTTGTGAACTGGCAGTCAGCGTCGCGGCCGTCACGGGGCACCCTGCATCCGGCACTCGACAAAACGAAA
>JAGWUW010000476.1 GCA_028868235.1 Betaproteobacteria bacterium
TCGTCGAAGTACACGCCAACCTGTTCCTTCACACCGGGTTGGTCGCGGGCAATCTGGCCTGCGGAGACGCCACGGATCGAGACCTGGCTTTGGCCGGGACCGAAATTCTGGATGCTGAGGCCCGCAACCGAGCGCGAGACGTCCTCGATGTTCGATGCACCGGTGCGCTGCATGTCAGCGGCGGTCTGTGCATTGATCGAGAACGGAACACGCTGGATCGTGTCGTTACGCTTGGTGGCAGTGACGATGATTTCGTTGCCCGATGCCGCTTCTGCAGCTTCCTGCGCCACCGCGGTCGTTGCGAACGATGCGCCCACGATCGCAATGGTCGAAGCAGCGAACCAGCGCTTGCGAATCTGATCTGACCTCATGAAACTTGCACTCCCCATACAACCCCGGATGTTTCCGTCGGGATTGGCTGAATGTGCACATCAAGCGAAGTGCCTGAATGACCACCCAGTGAATCGATCCCAGTTCGGATTGGGCTCTTTCACACGCCACGCGGGAAGAAGGCATCAGTCAACCGGACCGAAAAATCGCTTGTTCGGCCAACTCCAATCTGTACTCGTTGCCTATGCTCGATGGCCACTATGCGGTTCCGGCAGGCAATTGACGAGAACGGTAGCCGTCATACGGCTAAAGTCAGTCAGGATCGCGTGCCCAAAGGCCGAGAAGTAATACTACCAATTTGAGAGACGCGGAACGCAGACCAAGTTCTATTTCTCTACCGGGCTTTCCCCGCATTTCCTAAGGACATCGCCGAACGCTTCGGCCATCAGCGCCTGCATGCTGAGACCGTGCTTACGGGCGCAATGGTGCAAGGCAAACGACAGCTCCGGCGAGAAGTAGCCCGAGACGGCCTTGCGCCCAACCCGGCTGTGAACGGACAAAATGGGCTGCAGCCTGCTGCAAGTGCGAAATTCCACTGACGGACAGAGAGCGCTGCAGCGTCACCCCGACCATCAAACCCGGCGGCTTGCCAGCAGCCGCGCTGCCGCATTGGAGGCGGGTGCAAGCCGGCGGCCATAGCGAAGTGCGGTTCCAACCGAGGACCAACGTAAGGCTTGCGCAATCGGACCTGCATCTTCGCCGCTGGCGAACAGGTCCTGGGTGAGCCCCACACGCAGAGAATGCGTGCTCAGACTATCGAGCGCATACTCGAGATCCTCACCCATCAGATCGACGAGCCCCATGTCCGCCGCCGCCAGCGCACGCTTGCGGATGATTGACCGCACCGCCGCAACCGTCAGCGCGGCTTCGCCGATGACGAAGGTGACGCTGGCCTGCCGGGCGGGAATCGCCGCCATGCGATTTCGGTCGACCGAAGCATTGTACGCGAGATCGCCAAACGCGAGCGCCCTGCGGCCAGCATGGCCCTTCGTGCGGATCACTCCAACACGCCGGAATAGGGGGCCCTTTCGGATCGAGGCAGCTTCGCGCCAGAGGGAAATCCGTCGCATGGTTTCGCAGGACACCCAAACTGAAGCCCCCTGCCCTTCCTGATCGGTCTTCGAGCGATCAATATCGAACAGCCCGCTGCCATCGTCCTGGACTTCGAGCGCCTCGACCGTTGCTTCGAGAAGTTCAGAAACGCGCAGACCGGCATCGTATCCTAGCGACAGCAGCGCCGCATCACGCAAGCCCGGAAGGTCGGTTCCGCAGGCTTCCATCAAAGCCGCTAGCGTGAACCCCTTAATCGGCGCACTTCCGATCGCTTCACCAAGCCGCAATCCGTGGGCCTGCCGCTGCCCTTTGCCCTGGCGGCGGCGAAGGCCCTTCATCGTATCGCGCACCAGCGAACTCGATACGGCGCTCGGAGCGCCGAGCAGGCCATGGACGGTCGCCACCGTCGCCAATTTGCGGGCGATGGTCGCCGGCTTCTGGCGACTGACCTCAAGGTGGTCGATCCACTCGACGAGCCGCTCGGCCGAAGCTGGAAGGCCCGCGCCGGATTGTCCACTTGCGAACAGCGCATAGCTTTCGAGATCGCAGGTCATCGCGCGCAGCGTCGCCGGGCTGCGCGCTTCGAGCGCCTTGGTGAAATTGACTTTGGCGACGACGGTCTTGCTGTCGACGAGGCTGGAGAGGACAGCGACGAACCGCTCGACCGTCGACAAGCCCGACCTCGCCCGACGCTTGGGCAGTCGCGCTTCGCCGGGCGCGAGCACGG
>JAGWUW010000477.1 GCA_028868235.1 Betaproteobacteria bacterium
GCGCCGGTCTTGGAGAGCGGCACGAAGCCCAGCTCGTCGATGATGAGCAGCTTGTATCCTGCCATCTGCTTCTGGAAACGTAAGAGACGCCGCTCGTCACGCGCCTCCATCATCTCGCTGACCAGGGCGGCCGCCGTCGTGAACCCGACGGACAGGCCCTTCTGGCATGCGGCCAGGCCGAGGCCGAGCGCTACATGGGTCTTGCCCGTGCCGCTGGGGCCAAGAGCGATGACGTTCTCTTGGCGCTCGATCCATTCACAACGGGCCAGTTCCAGCACTTGCATCTTGTTGAGCTTCGGTATGGCGGTGAAGTCGAAGCTGTCGAGGCTTTTGACAACCGGGAACCTGGCCGCCTTGATGCGGCGCTCGACCTTGCGGCGGTCCCTCTCAATCATCTCACGTTCTGCAAGACGTGTGAGGTATCCGGTATGGTCGACGCCCTCGGTGGCGCACAACCGGGCCAGCTTCTGATATTCCCGCTGGAAGGTCGGCAGCTTCAGGGCTTTGAGGTAATGGGAAAGCAGGATCTCTGGGGCCTCGGTGCTCATGCCGCTTCTCCCTCATTCGCCGACAGAAGGCGCATATACGCCTTCGTCGATGTCGTCTCGACGGTCGCCCTCGGCAGGTAGGGATAGATGGACAGGTCCAGCCTCGGCGGCCGGCGCTCCACCCGGCACAGGATTAGATGCTTGACGGCGTCGAAACCGATTGCACCAAGCTGAATGGCCTGCTTCACCGCCGCCTGCAGATCGGCAAGCCCGAAGCTTTCCATGAGGCGCAGCACCTGTACATATTCCCGCCGGCCATGCTTTGCCATGCGGCCCTCCATCAGGCGGCGCAGCGTGGCGAACTCTTGCGGCAGGTCCCATCCCTGGAGAGGGGCTGCCTGATCCAGCGAATTGATCTTCTGCTCGATCAGCGGCAGGTAATGCAGCGGATCGAAGACGACGTCTTCCCGCTCCCAACTGCGAGAGTGGCGGGCGATGATCTCGCCGCGGCAACCGATCACCACCTCGTCGATATAACCCCGGACCCACACATCCTGGTGTCCATAGGCGACAGGCACGGAATAGTCGTTGGTCTTGTAGCGCACCAGAGACTGCGCCGTCACCTTGACGCTTTCCTGATCACAGGCGTCGAATGGCGAGGCCGGCAAGGGCCGCATGGCAGCGAGATCCCGCTGCAGCCGTTCTCCGATCGTCTCGCTCTCACCGCGCAGTCTGTCGCGCTGGCGCTTGCGGCACTGATCCTCCAGCCAGGTGTTGAAGGCATCCCATGTCGCAAACCGCGGGATCGGAACCATGAAGTTGCGCCGGGCATAACCGACCAATCCTTCAACGCTCCCTTTGTCATTGCCTTTCCCCGGCCGTCCATAGCGGTCCCGGATCAGGTAGTGGGACAGGAACCCGCTGAACAAGGTCGCCCGCTTGCGTGTGCCATCGGGCAATATCTTCGCCACCAGGCAACGATCGTTGTCGTAGACGATCGATTGCGGCACGGCCCCGAAGAAGGCGAATGCATGGATGTGGCCATCGACCCAGGCTTCCGCCACGGCCGCCGGATAGGCTCGCACATAACAGCCGTCGCTGTGGGGAAGATCGAGTACGAAGAAGTGCGCCTTCCGCTCCACGCCGCCAATCACCACCATCGCTTCGCCGAAATCGGCCTGTGCGTGGCCCGGCGGATGCGACAGCGGCACGAACACCTCCTGGCGGCGCTGTTCGCGCTCGCGGATGTAATCCTTGATGATCGTGTAGCCACCGGTAAACCCGCACTCGTCACGGAGCCGGTCGAACACCCGTTTGGCCGTATGGCGCTGCTTGCGCGGTACCTTCAGATCTTCATCGAGCCAATGATCGATCGTCGAAACAAACGCATCCAGCTTCGGCCGCCGCACAGGTGACCGGCGCTGATAACCGGGCGGAACCGAATACGACAGCATCTTGGCGACACTGTCGCGCGATATGTTGAAATGCTTGGCTGCCTGACGCCGGCTCATCCCTTCCGAGACGGCAAGTCGCACCTTCAGATAAAGTTCCACGGTATAGATCCCCAACCCTCCTGCTATCGTCGCAGAAGGAAAATAGGTGGACGACTTTTACGCCGCCCGAAGCGGGACCATCCCGCCGCTACCGTGGTCTAATTTTGCACCGCCGCTCTCA
>JAGWUW010000478.1 GCA_028868235.1 Betaproteobacteria bacterium
TGAACCCTCCGCCTCCTGTCCTTATGGTAGGCCGAGTGGTCAAGATGGCCGACGTAGAGCCTGGCCGCCTTCCCGCTGAGGCAAAGCCGAGGAAGGCTCAATCCCCGTACCGTCGCCCCATCAAGAAGGCGCTACCCGATGCCCGCATGGATTTCGATCGGGCAATGGTCCTAGCTAGGCGATGGGCAAAGTTCCGCTGCCGGCCCGAGATTGAGCCGGTGCGCCAGGTGCTGCGGCATCTGCTGGCTGAAATTGACGGGAAGCAGGAGGGCATCAAATGAGGACCGCCGCCACCGAAACCTCGATCGACGCCTTCCACGCCCACCGCGGCGCCGGTAAGGCATCAGCACAGCGCGCCAGGATCCTGAACTTCATCAAGGCACGGGGCGGTGACTGGAGCATCGGCGAGCTGGCCAAGGCCCTGAGCCTGGAGAAATCAACGGTCTCGGCTCGGATTTGGGAAGCCCTACATGAGACCCACGAGCTGGCCGAGAGACCGAAGCGCAAGGATCGGGTTTCAAGAATTACGATCCGGCCCGTTGGTCTTCTTCATGCTCAGCGGGGTTTGTTTGATGCCTAGATTCGTCGACCTGAGTGGCACACGGTTCGGGCGGCTTACCGTCGTTGTGCGTGCCGAGAACATCCAGGGGAATCCGAACGCCCGGTGGATGTGCAGGTGCGACTGCGGCGGCGAGACAGTGGCTTTAGGCCACAACCTGAAGCAGGGACAGGTGACCTCCTGCGGATGCGTGCGCAGGGCGGTCACAGCCAAGATAGGCAGAGCGACCAAGACGCACGGTCACAGCTACCCTAACGAGTCGCCGACCTACATTTCGTGGGAATGCATGCTCAGTCGCTGTACCAACCCACACGACAAGTCCTTCAAGCATTATGGGGCACGCGGCATCAACGTCTGCGAGCAATGGCGGACTTTCGGGAATTTCCTAGCCGACATGGGCGAACGCCCACCCGGAACCACCATCGACCGAATCAACGTTGATGGCGACTACGAGCCAGCGAATTGCCGCTGGGCGACTGCCAAGGAACAGCGCGCAAATCAACGAACGAAGGGCTCGGCATGAGCAAGCCTGATACCTGGATGCCGCTGTACATCGGCGACTACCTACAAGACACCACCAGGCTATCGACGGAGCAGCACGGCGCCTATCTGCTACTCATCATGGACTATTGGACCAACGGCCCTCTGCCGGACGACGACACGGCCCTGGCGCAGGTAACGCGCCTGCAACCTGCCGTCTGGAAGAAGCACCGGGTAGCGATTTCTCGACTGTTCCGGGTTGCCGACGGCGAATGGCACCACAAACGCATCGATGAGGAGCTGGATAAGGCAAGCCAGTTCATAGCCAAACAAAAAGCCAACGGGGCAAAAGGCGGGAGGCCAAAGAAGGGGCCAAACCATAACCCAAACGAAAGCCAGAAAAAACCCATGGGTTTCGATAGGGATAACCCAAACCATAACCCAAACGAAAGCCCATCACCTTCACCTTCACCTGATGTTCACTCCGTAGAACCATCGTCACTTCGATCTCAACCAGAGTCAGGCGCATCGAACGATGGCGCGGCGGCGATCCCGGAGGTGCCGTCGAATGAAGGTCAGTGGCTCGAATGGTTCAACCATCGGCACGGCATCAGCATTGACCCTGGGTCACGACACGACCGCAAGAAATTCTGGCCACTGGCGCGGGGGTGGGTGAATGCCGGAGTCTCGCTATCGCAGATGCGGTCGGCAATCGATCGATCCCACGAGGAAGCGAAAGAGCCAATCGCGTTTCTGCCTGCCTACGCAGACCGCGTGCTTGCTTCGATGGCGGCACCAAAGCACCACCAGCCAACCGGCCGACAAGCGGCAATCAGCAACTACGCGGCCCAGGCCGCAGCAGCCAGAGGGGAAACGAATGAACGCACCGTTGCCAGCGAGCGCGACATCACAGGCGAGTCCGAGCGTGTTGCCTGACGCCTGGGTCGAAAAGCTGTTCCAGAAATTCGAGGACTTCTACGGCTCGAAATGGGCAGCGCAGTACGGGGCATTCCCTCGGGAGCGGGTAAAGCGCACCTGGGCCGAGACACTGGCCGGCTTCGCCGAGATCCCGGATGCGCTTGGCTATGCACTGGAGGCGCAGAAGAACAGCACGTTTCCGCCG
>JAGWUW010000479.1 GCA_028868235.1 Betaproteobacteria bacterium
TGATTCACAGACTTATCCACAGGTTTTGGGGATAAGCCGCCGGGGCGCGACATTTCGCCGCTTGCCCTGATGCGGGGGGCAGTGCAGAATTGCGGGCTAAATTTCCTCCAAGGATGCAGACAAGTGATTGAAATCGTCAAGGCGGCCGGTTGGCCCATCTGGCCTCTGTTGCTGGCTTCAGTTATCTCCGTTGCCCTGATCATCGAACGCCTAGTCGCCCTACGCCGGAGCAAGGTGGTTCCCGCGGGCTTGTTGCAGCGCGCCGTCGGCGAGTTCAAGCGCGGCGCTAGTAACGACAAACTGCTCGATGAGCTGGAGCGTCATTCGCCGCTTGGCCGTGTGCTCTCTGCCGGCCTGCGCAACGTCAACGCCTCCCGCGAGATCATGAAGGAGTCGATCGAGGAATCTGGCAATGCCGTTTCCCACGAGCTGAATCGCTACCTGACCACGCTTGGCACCATTGCCTCGATCAGCCCGCTGATGGGCCTGTTCGGTACCGTGGTCGGCATGATCGAAATTTTCGGTTCGCAATCGCCGAATGGTGCCAATCCGATGCAGCTGGCGCACGGTATTTCCATTGCGCTGTACAACACGGGTTTCGGCTTGGTTATCGCTATTCCGAGCCTGATCTTCTGGCGTCACTTCCGTGCCCTAGTCGATGGCTTCGTTGTCGAGATGGAGCAGCAGGCTATCCGCCTCGTCGAGTACATGCACGGCGACCGGAAGTAAGCGATGAATTTCCAGCGCGGACGCAGCCGGGAAGAGCCGGAAATCAATCTGATCCCGATGATCGACGTCTTGCTGGTCATCATCATTTTCCTGATGCTGACCACTACTTACGCCAAGTTTTCCGGCCTGGAAATCAACCTGCCGACGGCGGATGCCAGCAAGCAGGCCGAGCAGCCCAACGAAGTCGATGTAGCCGTGACGGCCAGTGGTCAGGTGTTGGTCAACAAATCGCCGCTGGCGGCGACAGACGTCAAGAGCATCGCCGAGGGCTTGCGCCGGGCGGCAGGTGGTAAGGATGATCCGCTGATTGTCATCAACGCCGATGCCAAGGCGACCCACCAGAGCGTGGTCGATGTGATGCAAGCAGCACAGACGGCGGGCTATCCGCACATTTCCTTCGCCACCCAGAATCGCTGATGCTGGCGCGCTGGTTACAGCGACAATGGTTCGAACGACGCCGGCTGACGCCGGCGTTGTGGCTTTTTGCTCCACTGGCTGGTTTATACGCCGCATTAGCTCGCCTGAGTCGTGCCTTGGTGAAACCAGTACGCCTGCCGGTGCCGGTTGTGGTGGTTGGCAATATTACCGTCGGCGGAGCTGGCAAAACGCCGCTGACTCTATGGCTGGCTGAGCAGTTGCGAGTCCGTGGCTGGCATCCCGGTGTCGTTAGTCGTGGCTATGGGCGTTCCAGCGACGAGGTGCGGGCGGTTGTGCTCAATTCTTCGCCGAATGAAGTGGGTGACGAACCGTTGCTAATCGCCAGGCGAAGTGGGGTGCCGGTGTGGGTCGGGCGCAGCCGTGCGGCGGCTGGTGAGGCTTTGCTGGTGGCACACCCTGAAGTCGATGTCTTACTCTGCGACGATGGCCTGCAACACTACGCCCTGGCCCGCGATATCGAATTGGCTGTCTTCGATGCGCGCGGCACCGGTAATGGCTGGCGTTTACCCGTCGGTCCCTTGCGTGAACCGTTGTCGCGCCTAGCGATGGTCGATGCGGTAATTGCCAATGGTCTGATCAGTAGCGCGTGGCACTCGCCTGTACCCGTGTTCGACATGCAAATGCACCCAGGCCTGTTTTACCGGCTGGACGATCCATCCAAGCTTTGCGACGCAGCTGCCTTACGTTCCCGCGGCCGGTTGTACGCCTTGGCTGGGATAGGTAATCCGGCGCGTTTCTTCGCTACGCTGGCGGAACTGGGGCTCGATTGCCAAACTCATTCCTTTCCTGACCACCATCGCTATAGCGCAGCCGATCTGGCCTTCGCGCGGGGCGGTATCCTGCTGATGACCGAGAAGGATGCAGTAAAATGCGCAAATCTGACGGTGGGTGAAGCTTGGGTGCTGCCTGTCGAGGCCGGATTGTCACCGGCGCTTATTGATCTCATTGTGGAGAAACTCCGTGGACGCCAGACTGCTTGATATCCTCGTCT
>JAGWUW010000480.1 GCA_028868235.1 Betaproteobacteria bacterium
TTTGCTGAGCAGTGGCTCGATCTCCAGTTCGATCTCCTCGCGCTGGCGCCAACTGACCGCCACCCACGGATTGGAGGGTACGAAATGGAATTTCGAGGTGTTGGCGATCACGGTAACGCGATCCTCTGGACGCGCCGCTTCCCGCATTTCGAAGGCCATGGGCATACCACCCAGGCCAGCGCCGACAATTACGATATGAGCCATAACAATCTCCTCCAGATACGGAGCCCCGGCGGGGCAAGTCCAAGCATCGCATTCCGGCTGAAGCCGGTATTTTTTTGAGTATTACCGACGATCCGGCTGCGCTTTTTCGCCGACGCCCTTCAGCGTAATGGCCGCTTTGACCGGATCTGTGACCACCCGGTCGCCAGCGGCCAACCCGGCCAGCACTTCGATCTCGCCCTGGCCGACGGCATCGCCCAGGCGCAATTGGCGCAGGCTCAGGCGTTCGTCGGCACTCTGTACATAGACGGCCGCGACTTCGCCCCGCCGCAAAACGGCGGCTGCCGGAACGGTGAGCTTTTCGCTCCGTCCGGTGACGAAATGAACGCGGGCAAACATGCCAGGAGTCGCTTCCGGAAAGATCGGCAACGTCACACGCACCTGCGAGACATGGGTCCCCACATCGGCAGTCGGGAGCAATTGCACGGCAGTCGACTCGATCCATTTACCGAGTTCGGGGAATTCGATCCTTGCCGTCCGAACACCCCGCATCTCACTCAGACGATATTGCGGAATGCTGGCAGTAACTCTCAGCCCCCCCGGCTGGTAGATTGTGAACAGAGGCGCCCCCGGCATGGCCATATCGCCTAGTTCGGCGTGACGACGCGCGACGACTCCGGTAATCGGCGCCAAGATGGTGGCATGGCTCTGGCTGGCTCCGGCCGCGGATCGGTTGGCAGAAGCCGCATCAAAATCCGCTTTCGCCTTGTCGAGCGCGGCTGCGCTCATGAACTTTTGCGCAACAAGACTTTTCGTCCGTTCGTAATTCACCTTGGCATTGGCGTACTGCGCTTCTGCAGCCCGCGCCGCCTCAGCGGCCTCACGGGCATCGATGCGCATCAGCACCTCACCCTTTTTCACCGTCTGGCCGGCGTCCGCTTTGACTTCCAGCACCCTACCAGGCAACTGGGCACCGACGGTTGTTTGCTGGATAGCCTCGACAACGGCCTCGGCCGGGAAAGTCAGATCGACAGCATGCGGCTTGACCGTCACGACAGGGAGCGATTCCCCTGCATGGGCAGCCGACCCCAGCAGAACGAGGCCGATGAACGCAATACAGTGAATATTCGTTTTCATAAATATAAGCATACGCTAATTTATAAATCTCAAGCAAGCCTGCGCCAAAAATCTCCATTGATTATTATTGCTTTTTCAAACCATCAAAAATATCAGGCCGGCTTCCAGATATTCCGACATCGCGTTTCGACGATCCACCAGCTACAGGCCGCCCCACACAGCGCCAGAACCACTGCTACCCCCAGCCCTCCTCGCCAGGCGGCCAGGTCGTAACCCTTACGCCAGAAACCATCTCGCCCCTCCATCCGAGATCCATGACCCATCCGACCAGCGGCTGGAACAAAGCGGCAGCCAGGAAGCTACCCATGTTGGTCACGCTGGTGGACATCCCGGACAGCATCGGTGGATTGACCTCCTTGGCACATGCCCAAGTCAGCGAAAACCCAGAGGTCGCCACGCCAAGCACCGCGAACATGGCGTAGGAAAATTCGACCGGCAGCCGTATGCCCGACAATAGCCACAACCAGACCAAGCTATAGAGGTGGCTGGCTACGATGATCACCGGCTTCCGCCTGCCCAGACGATCCGACAAAGTACCGAGCAACAGGCAACCGACCGCAAAACCGCCGAACCAAAGCAATAGATGCGATGCAGCGACCAGACGGCTCATCTCATGCATCTGCATCAGATAGGGAACGGTCCACAATCCGGCGAAGGTGAAAAAGGCACCGCAGACACCGGTGTTAACCAGAATGGCCGGCCAGGTTGAGCGGTTACGTACCACCGACAACAGACTATTGAGCAGCAGCGTGCGATCGAACTTGTGCGTACCATCGTGAGCGCCTGCCTCCTGCTCTGGACGGTCGCGGACAATCAACCAGCACAGCATGGCGAGAACCAGGGACAATACGCCTACA
>JAGWUW010000481.1 GCA_028868235.1 Betaproteobacteria bacterium
CGGTCGTGGGAGATGATGATCATCGTCGAGTCACGATTGTTCAGCACGTCTTCCAGCCAGCGGATGGTGTTGATGTCGAGGTTGTTGGTCGGTTCGTCGAGGAGCAGGATGTCCGGATTGGCGAACAGCGCCTGGCAGAGCAGCACGCGCAGCTTCCAGCCGGGCGCGACCTGGCTCATCGGGCCGTTGTGCTGTTCGGTCGGGATGCCGACGCCGAGCAGCAGCTCGCCGGCCCGCGATTCGGCGGTGTAGCCGTCGTACTCGGCAAACTGGTGTTCCAGATCGGCGGCCTTCATGTAGTCGTCTTCGGTCGCTTCCGGATTGGCGTAGATGGCGTCGCGTTCGCTCATGCAGGCCCACATTTCCTCGTGGCCCATCAGCACGACGTCGAGAACGCGCATGTCCTCGTAGGCGAACTGGTCCTGCTTCAGGTAGGCCATGCGTTCGTGCTTTTCTTTCGACACGTTGCCTGCGGAAGGGTCCAGTGCGCCGCACAGGATTTTCATGAAGGTCGATTTGCCCGCCCCGTTGGCGCCGATCAGGCCATAGCGATAGCCTTCGGCAAACTTGACGTTAACGTTCTCGAACAGGGGTTTTGCCCCGAACTGCATGGTGATGTTGGCGGCGACGAGCACTGGAATTCCGATCAGCAAATAGCGGTAAAACGAAGGGACGAATTTTACCTGTTTTCAAGGGGTTGACCGCGTGCGAACACCCCCTATTTGTGCACTGCGGTGTAAGATTTGCGGCCACAATAAAAATTCCCCGGGAAAGAGACAGCACATGGTTCCCCACCTCACCACCGCCCTCACCGGCCCCCTGCTCGAACTGGAGCGCCGTTTCCTGGCTGCCAGTCCGCAGATCGAACACTGGCTGCGCGGCCAATGGCTGGAACACACGCCGCCCTTCTATTCGTCGGTCGACCTGCGCAATTCCGGCTTCAAGCTGGCGCCGGTCGATACCAACCTCTTCCCCGGCGGCTTCAACAACCTGAACCCGGCCTTCCTGCCGCTGTGCGTGCAGGCGGCGATGAGCGCCATCGAGAAATTCTGCCCGGATGCGCGCAGCCTGCTGCTCATTCCGGAAAACCACACGCGCAACCAGTTCTACCTGCAGAACGTGGCGCAGATCGCCGCCATCCTCAAGCAGACCGGGCTGAACGTGCGCATCGGCACCCTGCTGCCGGAAATCACCGAACCGACGCCGATCGACCTGCCCAACGGCCAGCAGTTGCTGCTCGAACCGCTGGTTCGCACGCCTTACCGCCTCGGGCTGGATAGTTTCGACCCCTGCGCCATCCTGCTCAACAACGATCTGTCGGCCGGCATCCCGCCCATCCTGCAGGGCCTCAACGAGCAGGTCGTGCTGCCGCCGGTGCATGCCGGCTGGGCGGTGCGCCGCAAGTCCAACCACTTCGCCGCCTACGACCAGGTCGCCAACGATTTCGCCAAGGCCATCGGCATCGATCCGTGGCGCATCAACCCGGCCTTCTCGGTCTGCCGCAGCATCAACTTCCACGAGCGGCAGGGCGAGGAATGCCTGGCCGCCAACGTCGCCGCCGTGCTCGACATCGTCAAGGAAAAGTACCGCGAATACGATATCGACGAGACGCCCTACTTGGTCGTAAAGGCCGACGCCGGCACCTACGGCATGGGCGTCATGACGGTGCGCGATGCCGACGAAGTCATTGCGCTGAACCGCAAGCAGCGCAACAAGATGAGCGTGGTCAAGGAAGGCCTGGAAGTCTCCGAGGTGCTGATCCAGGAAGGCGTCCATTCCTTCGAGACGCTCAACGACGCGGTCGCCGAGCCGGTCATCTACATGATCGACCGCTACGTGGTCGGCGGCTTCTATCGCGTGCATACCGGGCGCGGCAAGGACGAAAACCTGAACGCGCCGGGCATGCACTTCGAGCCGCTCGCCTTCGAAACCGGCTGCAACCTGCCGGATTACCGCTGCGGCAACCCGGATTCGCCGCCCAACCGCTTCTACGCCTATGGCGTGGTCGGTCGCCTGGCCTGCCTCGCTGCGGCACTCGAACTGGAACGAACTGCGCCGGACGCCGTCTGAGACGCATGGCGCAACAACTCCACTTCGAAAAACACCTGCTCGGCGGCAGCGACCGCTCCCTGAAACTGGCTTTCGTGCTC
>JAGWUW010000482.1 GCA_028868235.1 Betaproteobacteria bacterium
AACAGCGTCGTCAGCAGCGCCAGCGTTGCCGGTATGACAAACCCCGACAGGCGGGGCGCTGCTACGGCGAGGCCTTCAACGGCTGATAGCACACTGATTGCGGGGGTGATGATTCCATCGCCGAACAGCAATCCCGCCCCGACCAGCAAGGCCCAGCCAATCAACACCTTGCCCTTTTGATCGAACCGGTCGAGCAGCGCGTAAAGGGCGAAAACCCCGCCTTCGCCATCGTTGTCGGCGCGCAGGACGAGCGCCGCGTACTTCAGCGCGACGATCAGCGTGAGCGTCCACAGAACCAGGGAAATGCCGCCCAGGATGTCTTGAGGCGTCAGCGTCTGGCCACGGCCCGTAAACAGTAACCCGACCGCATAAAGTGGCGAGGTCCCGATATCGCCGAATACGACACCCAGCGCGCCAAGCTCCTTTGCGGCGGGCGACTGGCCTTTACGCATTGTCGACGGCGACCGGGGGGGCGTCTACCGGCTGCGGGCATGCAGCGGATGCCTCGCCACACTTCAGTGAACGAAAAGTGGGCCAGAAATTTGTCCCTTGTGAAGTCAAGGCTTCGCGTTCTTGGAAATCTTGTTTGCGATAAACTTTCCAACTGGGAGTGCTACAGCAAATCCGATGACTGCTGGAATCAATGCCGAGCGCGAGCTGTTCGTTACTTCACTGACAACCAGCATGACTCCCGCGATGAACATTGCCATGCAGAATGCGAGATATATATTCTTCATATACCCAGGTGGCATAGGTCATCTCCATTCAGCGTGCGCAATTGAAAAATCTAAGTTTGTGCGGCAGCTTCCGAAAACTGGTCGAAGGCCTCGACGGCCTGCGCGGCATACATCAGGCTGGGACCTGCGCCCATGTAGAGAGCCATGCCCATGACCTCCATGACCTCTTCGCGGCTAGCGCCGTGCTTGACAGCCGCCTGCGAATGAAAGGCGACACAACCATCGCAGCGGATGGCGACGGAGATGGCAAGCGCGATCAACTCTTTGGTCTTGGTGTCGAGAACGCCGGCGTCGGTCGCGGCTATCGCCATCGCCGAAAACGCCTTGGTGACTTCCGGCGATCCCAGGCGGACTTCCTTGATCGCGCCGGAGAGTTCTCCGGCCATGGCCTTCCAGTCCTTGTGCATTTCAGTCTCCTTTAACTGGCAGCGAGTGCGTCCTCAGGACTGGAAAACTATCCAGTTCCGGTAGAGCATGTAGCCTGCCACGATCACGATCAGCGCGGCAAAAACTGTGTTGAGCCGGCCTTTGGAAGCCGAAAGCTTGCGAGCGGCAGTGGCTCCGAGCATTGAGCCCAACAGTCCACCACCGATGAAGCTGGTGGCGAGTGGCCAATCGAGCAAGCCCGAGGCGGCGTAGTTGGCTGCAGTCGTCAGACCAAAGGCCGCGACCGCGATTAGCGAGGTGCCAATTGCTCGGTAGATTGGCATCGAGGTCGATGCGACCAGCGCGGGGACGATCAGGAACCCGCCGCCAATACCGAAGAAGCCGGACAGCAGGCCCGTTCCTATGCCGAACGTCACGACCTTGGGCAGATTGTCGCGGTTGCATTGAACCCCTTCGACCCCGGCACTGCCTCGCCCGCGATACATGGCGACTGCCACTGCGAGCATCAGCAAGGCAAACAGGAACAGCAGCTTTTGCCCGTCAATGGCTTTGCCCAACGTCGAACCGCCAAGCGCGCCGATCACGCCGGCGAGGGCAAACGAGCCGCCACAGCGCCAATTGACGTTCTGCTCACGCGCATGGTTCCACAGGCCTGCAAGGGCATTGGCCGCGACGGCCAGCGCACTCGTGCCGATGGCGAGATGCGGGTTCTTCACGCCCACGACATAGACCATCAGGGGCACAGCAAGGATCGAGCCGCCGCCCCCCACAAGGCCAAGCGTAAACCCGATCAGCACGCCGCTCAGGGCGCCCAGGGCATATTGGAGTTCGCTGAACATACGGCGCCTAGAGCAGGTTCAGCGGCAGCTTGAGGTAGCTGACACCATTTGATTCCGGTTCGGGCAAGTGGCCAGCGCGGATGTTGACCTGGATGGAAGGCAGGATGAGCCGCGGCATGCCCAGTGTCTTGTCGCGCGCCTCACGCATCGCGACGAACTGGTCCTCGCTCACGCCCTCGTGAACA
>JAGWUW010000483.1 GCA_028868235.1 Betaproteobacteria bacterium
GATCAGGATGACGTCCGGCGCCTGTCGCAGTGCGTTCTTCAATGCAACGTTCAGGTTGGCGGTGTCGGTGCCGATCTCGCGCTGGTTGACGACGGACTTCTTGTTCTTGAACAGGAATTCGATCGGATCTTCGATGGTCAGGATGTGGCCGGACACGTTCTCGTTACGGTAGTCCATCATCGAGGCCAGCGTCGTGCTCTTGCCGGCACCGGTGGCGCCGACCATCAGGATCAGGCCGCGCTTTTCCATGATCAGATCGCCCAGCATCATCGGCACACCCAGATTGGCCAGCGGCGGCACATCGACGGCGATATAGCGAATTACCGCCGCAATACTGCCGCGCTGGCGCATGGCGCTGACACGGAAACGGCCGACGCCGGGAATCGGAAAGCCCATGTTGAGCTCGCCAACTTCTTCCATCTCGGCGATGCGTTCTGGCGGCAGCACTTCCGCCAGCAAATTGCGGGGCGCATCGTTGGGCAACAACTGGCTGTTGATTGGCACGCACTGGCCGTTGATCTTGATCAGCGCCGGGGAGTGGGCTGACAGATAAACGTCTGAAGCCTTCTTCTCGCTCATCAGGCGCAGGATGCGCTCCATGGTTCCGGAGGCCGGTGCGGATGCGGGTGCTGCAGTTGTTGCCATGTCAACTCCTGAAATTTCAGTCGCGCAGTAGGTCGTTGAGGGAAGTCTTGGCGCGGGTCTGCGCATCGACCCGTTTGACGATCACGGCGCAATACAGGCTGTAGCTGCCGTCTGCGCTCGGCAGGTTGCCGGACACCACCACGGAGCCGGCCGGAATGCGCCCGTAGGTGACGGTGCCGGTCGCACGGTCATAGATCTTGGTGCTCTGGCCGATGTAGACACCCATCGAGATGACCGAGTTTTCCTCGACGATGACGCCTTCGACGACCTCGGATCGGGCGCCGATGAAGCAGTTGTCTTCAATGATGGTGGGACCGGCCTGCATAGGCTCCAGCACGCCGCCGATACCGACGCCGCCAGACAGATGCACGTTCTTGCCGATCTGAGCACAGGAGCCTACGGTGGCCCAGGTGTCGACCATTGTGCCTTCATCGACAAAAGCGCCGATATTGACGTACGACGGCATCAGGATCACGCCCTTGCCGACATGGCTGCCGCGGCGCGCCACGGCTGGCGGCACCACGCGCACGCCGGTGGCCTTCATCGCTTCGGCATCCAGACCGCTGAACTTGGTTTGCACCTTGTCGTAGAAGCCCAGATCACCGGCTTGGATGATGGCGTTGTCGTTCAGGCGGAAGCTCAGCAATACCGCCTTCTTGATCCACTGATGGGTCGTCCACTGGCCCACGGATTCGCGCGTGGCAACCCGCAGCTTGCCGGTGTCGAGCGCGTCAATCACATGGTTCACGGCGTCCCGGATTTCGGCGGAGACGGCGTTGGCGCTCAGGTTGGCGCGGTTTTCCCACGCGGAATCGATGATTTGCTGCAATTGTTGGGTCATGGAGCTCAGTTTTTCCGGTTTTTGACAAATTGGACGATACGCGCTGCGGCTTCTTCGCACTCCCGGGTTTCGGCGACCAGCGCCATCCGAATCCGCGAGGCGCCGGGGTTGCCCCGTTGGCCTTCACGCGCCAAGAAGCTGCCCGGCAGAACCGTCACATTGTAAGTAGCGAATAGATCACGTGCGAATTCGGCATCGCTGCCGGATACGCCGGCCCACAAATAAAAACCTGCATCAGGCAAACGCACATCCAGCACTTCTGCAAGCATTGGCGTGATCCGTTCAAACTTTTCGCGGTACTGCCGGCGGTTGTCGATCACATGGGCCTCGTCATCCCAGGCGGCGATACTGGCCGCCTGTACTACGGGGCTCATCGCACTGCCGTGGTAGGTGCGGTACAGCAAAAACTGCTTGACCAGATTCGCGTCACCGGCGCAAAAACCGCTGCGCATGCCCGGTACGTTGCTGCGCTTGGACAAGCTGCTAAGCACCAGGAGATTCCTGAAATCGATCCGCTCAAGCTGCGCTGCCGCCTGCAAGGCGCCCAGTGGAGGCTCGTCGCGGAAATAAATTTCGCTGTAGCACTCATCCGAGACGATCACGAACCCATACCGGTCACTGAGTTCAAACAGGAGTTTCCATT
>JAGWUW010000484.1 GCA_028868235.1 Betaproteobacteria bacterium
GACCAATTCGAAGATGCCTACCTACGCGAGCGCAAATTCGATGTGGTTCAGGTTGTCGAGCGCGTCGTCAAGGAACTTCTCGGTCATCCAGGTCGGGCAGCGCTGAAGAATGCCAGGAAATCTAAGGAAGAAAGCCTGATTGTCGTTGCCCACGACCTGTCGCCAGCCGACACCATCGCCTTCAAGGAACATCGTTTCGCCTCCTTCATTACTGATGTCGGCGGCGCGACATCGCACACTGCTATCCTCGCTCGCTCGATGGCGACCCCGGCTGTGCTCGGCCTGGAGAACGCCCGCGGCCTGATCCGCGACGGGGAGTTGCTCATTGTCGACGGCCTGCGCGGAGTCGTTATCGTCAATCCGGACCCGCGGATCCTTGACGAATACCAGTTGCGCAAAGAACAGATCGAGCTGGAAAAATCCAAGCTTCGGCACCTGAAAACGGCAAAATCGGAGACGATCGATGGCGTTGAGGTGCAATTGTTCGCCAATATCGAATTGCCGGGCGACGTGCCGGTTGCCCTTGAATGTGGAGCAGAGGGGATTGGCTTGTTCCGTACCGAGTTCCTCTTTCTCGACCGTGGCGACATGCCAGACGAGCAGGAGCAATACGAGGCCTACAAGCGGGTGGTCAAGGGTATGGCCGGTCGCCCGGTGACCATCCGTACCTTCGACCTCGGCGCCGACAAGGATCTGAACCCGAATGCCAGCGCCGGCGATCGTGTGAAGACGAACCCGGCCCTCGGTCGCCGAGCCATCCGCCTTTCCCTGGCTGAGCCGCGCATGTTCCAGACCCAGCTACGGGCCATCCTGCGCGCCTCCAAGCATGGCCCGATCAAACTGCTCATCCCGATGCTGGCCCATGCCCACGAGATCGACCAGACCCTGGCTGCGTTGGAGCAGGCGAAGTCGAGCCTGCGCGGCGAAAAAGCCATCTTTGACGAAAATATAGAAGTGGGCGGCATGATTGAGATTCCGGCGGCCGCGTTGGCCGTTGGTTTGTTTTTGCGCCGCCTCGATTTCCTCTCCATCGGTACCAACGATCTGATCCAATACACGCTGGCCATCGACCGCACCGACGAACAGGTTGCTGCCCTCTATGACCCCTTGCATCCGGCTGTCCTGATGCTGATTGCCCACACGCTGGCCAGTGCCGAAAAGGTTGGTGTTCCCGTCTCGGTGTGCGGCGAGATGGCTGGCGACCCCGAACTGACCCGCCTGCTGCTCGGCATGGGGCTGCGTATATTTTCGATGCATCCGTCGCAAATTCTCCGGGTCAAACAGCGCGTACTGAAGTCGGATGTTAACGATCTTGCCCCCAATGTTCGCAAGATCCTACGCCTCGACGAGCCGGGCAAGCTACGCGAGGCGCTCGAGAAACTCAACGCCTGACCTTACGCCACGACATGCGCCGTCCGTTTCTCAAACTCTGTCTTGCATTCCTGTTTGCCGCGGCAAATGGGCTGGCTGTGGGCCAAGAACAACGACCCTTCGTGCTCGGTATCGCGCCGCACACCAGCGCTCGGGTCATTCTCGAGATGTATCAGCCGCTGCGCCGCCAACTTGAAGCGACGCTGCGGCAGCCGGTCGAAGTACAGACCGCGCCGGATTTCACCGAATTTGCCCGCCGTGCTCTCAACCAGGAATACGACATTGCCGTCACCACCGGGCACCAGGCCCGATTGCTCCAGCTCGATGCCGGCTATCTACCACTGGTGACCTACAGCGCGGACTTCAAAGCGGTCGCCCTAGTGGATAAAAACGGGCCGATCCGCAATGCGGCGGATCTCCAGGGACGCAACGTTCTCGGGCTGTCACCGAGTTCTCTGGTGACCCTGTGGGGGCTGCAGTGGATGAAGCGGCAGAACCTGAGTGATGTCTCCGTACGCTACGTTTCGGCCGCTGACAGCGTCAGTCGGCAGGTGCTGGCCGGTGAAGCTGCAGCGGCCTTTACGTCGCTGGCCAATTTCCAAAAACTGCCTGCCGACCAGCAAATCCGCATGCGTATCCTGGCCCAGAGCGAGCCGATGGTCGGCCGTGTCTATGTCTTGAACAAGCGATGGGGCCGGGAACGCAAAGGGGTGGACAAGGCCCTGTCGGCATTTGCCGCCAGTGAGGAAGGCAAGGC